>NZ_JBNNMG010000016.1:0-79487 GCF_050272555.1 Lysinibacillus sp. NPDC047702
TTTAATGATGGTGAGTAACATACTTTTACTTTACTTTTGAAGGAAGAAAATATTTAAAGTTCTACACTATTGCTGATTGGAGTGCAAGGCTACTCAACTCCCGTGGGATAGCGAGACAGACGAGAATCTGAGGCCACAACACGATGTTGGTCACGAAGGCGTTGTCACAGGACTTGACGCACTTAGTCTTCGTTCCTCAGCGTATGAAGCGGCTCGTCGCTCGCCCACAGGAAGCCTTGCTCTGTGCGAAAGCGAAGCGTCAGCGGCAAAGCGAGTAGCCTGGAACGGAAATACCTTCATTTGACTTAGTAGGTGTTCACAAAGAGTCCCTTGACCATTTAGTTTTTCAACACGATATTTATATTTAGTTTGATTACTAAATATAAATTTCTCAGCTTGACGATGTTCTCGCTCTTTAGACATAAAAACACCCCTTTAGACCAATATAATCTAAAGGGATGTTTCGTCGTAACTTTATTTTAAACATCGCAACTTTATTTCAAATCTACAGTAGAGTTAGAAAAGGATAAGGTTCTAACTTTAAAAAGGTTAGTACCTAGGTTGAGAAATTATTTTCTCAACCTTTTTATTCGGTGTTTTTTTATTTTCACTCAATATCTACATTTAAACACTTAGTTTCACAGTAATAGCCTTTGCCGCCAACATAAACTTTTTCTATTTTATTCTTGCTATTGGTTGCTAATTTAACTAATATTTCGGAAGGCGAGTGTAAAGAATAACCTTGTTCAAATACATAGACTTCTTTTTGCAAGTATTGCTGTTCATAAAGGTAGCAAGCTAATGCACCGTTTGAAGTTCCAGTCGCTGCTTCTTCATTGATGTCGTATAGTGGAGCAAAATTTCTGCATATAATTCGATTGTCATTAAAAGTATATAGATGCATCCCGACAACATTATAATACTTGCTGATTTCTTTAATTTTTTCAAAATTAGGTTGCAGTTCATGTAATCGTGTTTCGCTTTTTATAGGAATTAAAATATCTTTTAAGCCCGTGGAGACAATTTGAATTGGGTATTTATTGTCTATAGCTTTAATGTCAAAACAGTCGATGAACTCGTTTGGAGATACAACATCATAGAATATCGGTTTGTTTTGTTCCATGAATATGATGTCATCTTTTATGGTAATAGTAAGAACACCGCTGTTCGTTTCAATCGTATAGCGATTCCTGAAAAGTTTATTTAAATGCATCAGTATCGCGAAAGAGCCAATTGTGGCATGACCACATAAATCAACTTCTTCTTTTGGTGTAAAATACTCAAATTTATAATCAGCAATTTTAGATTCTGATATAAATGCGGTTTCAGCATAGCCCAGTTGTTTGGCTATTGCCATTTTTTGAGTAGTGGTCAATGTATTCTCAATAAATACCACTCCTGCTTTATTTCCGCCTTTATGATCCTTGCTAAATGCACTTGCAACATAAACGGATATTTTCATAAGATACCTTCCTTCCTCACTTATAGTAAATTGTAGCATAGAAAGCACTACGTCAACACTTGTCGTTTATATAACTTGTAAATTTGGTTTTAACGTTTTAGTAGATTACGTTGCTTATTGTACTCTTTCTCTCTTTGTTCCATCATGTACACTACCAAATTAAAATTAGTAATGTACATTTTCATAATATGTGCAGCATTATAAAAAAGTAATTATGAAATAAATCATCATGTACAATTACTTATCTTTAATGTTACATAGTAGGGCACTTTTTTCTATTATATTGAAACTAATAAAGATGTTATTACGACTATAGTGTGACTGGGATTAGGAGGTGTTTGCTTGAGTGAGCATTTAGCAGCAATTATGGATGAGCATGGTGAATATTGCCTACGAGTGGCTTATCTTTACGTGAAGGACTGGGCTATAGCGGAGGAAATCGTTCAGGATGTATTTTTCGCCTATTATCGTCAACAGGAGCGCTTTGAACAACGATCCTCATTGAAAACATATTTAGTAAAAATAACTGTACATAAAAGTCATGACCATTTACGAAGCTGGAAAAATAAGCGACATATATTATTAGAAAAATTACATATTGGCGTGAGTAGGCGAACACCTGAAAAAGAATTAGTAGAGAAGGATGATCGTCGGATTTTGGCAACAGCTTTGTTTGAACTTTCATTACCTTATAGGGAAGTACTAATTCTTTACTATTATCAAGAATTAAAAATACGAGAGATAGCAGATATCCTAGCATTAACTGAAAACACAGTAAAAACTAGATTACGTAGAGCTAGACAAATGCTACAAGAAAAACTAGATAAAAATGATTGGGAGGTGTTAGGAGATGACATCCTTTAAGGACAAATTGGATAAAGAGCTTGGTGAAGTGCCACGGTTTTCACAACCATTACAAAAGCGTATTTTACAGCATGTTAAGCACAAAAAAAGAAGAAATCGGCAATATCCAACGATAACTTTTGGGGCAGTTGTGGTGACACTACTATTGTTATTCGTTATGGGTCCTTGGGGACAAGTGGAAACTACAAAACATGCTACGATAGTTGAATTAGCACAACAGGAAGCCATTAAACAGTTTACTATGGCACAAAATTGGGATGAAGATTCCTTTAAAGCCGGAAGAACTGGTTGGATTATAGGACAGCAAGTGTTTAAAGAAGAATCAGCAAGAGATATGCTGAAACAAATATTACAGCAGGCTACCGTTACACTGAAGGATAATAATTTTATCACTTTTGCGAAGAGTGATATATGGGTTGAGTTTGATAATGGGCAAGTCATAAAGCTGAAGATGTGCTTAAACGATACCGAATTAGTTTTCACTGATCAACAGACAAACATATCTTATAAAGTGAAGGATGAAAACCTAGCATCTGCTTATAAGAATTTTGTACAGAGAAGTGAATTCAATATTAATAGTTCGGATTTAATTACCTTTATAGTTGTTATTATCTTTATCGGGTGGTTAGTTGATAAACTTTTGCGAAGGAAGTTTAATATTCCAAAGGAGCCAAAATACGTAAGCTCAGGTCATCAGCGCTCCACATATATCGTGAAATTTCTGAATGCAATTTTTATTTTGGTATTTACAATAAAACAATGGTTTTTGTATACAATCGCTCTAAGTATATCGTTAGCAGTAGTAATAATAATTTCTACTATGATTGAGTATTACTATGGCCGCGAAGAGAAAAGACATTATGTATCAATTATTTCTTCCATTGTAATGCTTTTATTATTATTTATATTCCTTATGTATATTTAAAGTAGTATGCCATAAGCAAAATAGAAGATGAGCTAGTATTGAGCTCGATTGGAATCGAGCTCATATGTTTCTACTATCCATATTTTCAGTTTGAAGCAAGAATTGGGCTATACAAGAGATCATAAAGCTAACGGCTAGACCATATAAAAAGTTAAAGTATAATCCAATACCGATACCAATGACTATAGAAAGAAATAGTGCAAACCAACTATGCTTATGAATCGTTCTGTTTGTAAATAAAAGAATAATGATAAAGGGCAACATCGTGATATGAAGAAAGGCAAAGGTGTAAATAACGCCTAAAATTGTCATATCAATAGATAAAAACAAGGTAAGCAAGATTAGTATAAGACCTATCAAATAGTAATAATAGGGTTTTTTTGCGGAAAAGAAGCGTTTCGTTGCTCGCATTTCAACAAGTAGGGTAGTCACAATAGCTAAAAGTGTAAAGACAAAAAAGGCAAATGTAAGGAAACCCGGCTGTACCTCATATAAAAATGTAAGGACTAAAATTTGAAACTGTCCATAGGAGCCACCGTATAGGGCGATCATTAAGATAGCGGTAAATGATAGTGTTAGTAGAGCTAAAATAACGCCTGCAGAAAATAAACTCCGCCGTATTTTTTTAGGTTTAATAAAGGCAATTAGATACCATGTTGATTTATCAAACAATACTTGTCCTAAAATCGCTAATTGTAATACAACATAGAACAATAAGATTTCACTGTTTTTAAAATAAAACAAATATGGATGATATAATCGAATCCCTTCATATACAGTACTGGCACCATTTTGTACAAAATAAAAGATGGGGATAAAAATAAGAAGCGAAAAAAGCATGATGATAAATAGAATATCCATCCATAATATCCCTTTTATTGAAAGTACTCGATCCAATAATAACATGCCAATCAAAAACAGTGTCAGTGTTATCGGGACTGGTATATTTAACATAATAGTTGATAGTACACTAACGCTTATTAATTGTATAAGCCAAATTTCGATGCCTGTTATTAGATAGAATAATTGGATGAATTTTAAATTAATTCCACTTAATTTTTCCTGCATTTTCAGAATCAAAAAGCTTTGTTTGTTTTGGCTTTGTGTAAAGCCGCTTCTCTTTAAAAATGAACCAAGCACGATAAATGATATGGCTGTTGCTAGTGTGTAACAAATGCCCGCCATAAAACCATAGGAAATAAGGGCAGAAGGAGAGGACAATAATAAGTTTCCATTAATCCATCTAGCTAACAGAATAATGACCCCTGCTGCTGTGCTTAAACTTGCGAACGGTATGAGCAATGAATATTTCTTTAACATACAATCAATACCCTTTACTCATTTTAGAGGTTCTATATTGACGAGGTGATTGATTATATTTTTTCTTAAAAGCTACACTAAAATAGTGCTGACTATTGAATCCACAGCTCTCAGCAATTGCAGACATACTCGCGTCTAGATTCTCATTTATTTTCTTGACGGCCATCTCTAACCGATAATTATTAATATACTCATTAATGCCAATGGATTGCTCCTCCAAAAATTTGCGGCTTAAATAGCTTGGATTCAAATGAATCTTTTCAGCAATAATATTTAAACCAAGTTTTTCATGATAATTTTCATGAATATAAGAAAGAGCGCTTTGAATGGCATCGTGGTTAGAGCTCCATACTTTATATTTTTCCACAATAGCATCTAATTCACTAGCGATGACAGGCTTTGTAAGATAATCCTTAACCCCGATACGTAATGCTCGTTGGGCATATTCGAAGGTCTGATAAGCTGTTACCATAATAATATCTACTTCATAAAGTTCTTTTAGTTCCTTGCTCAGAGTGATTCCATCTTTCCCAGGCATTTGAATATCCAAAAAGGCGATAGTCATACGGTGCTTTTTAGCTAATTGCAGAGCTTGTGAGGCATCCTGAGCAGTATGGAATGTCCAATTAGGGAAATGCGGTTTTAATAAATAAATCATTTGCTCAAGCTCTAACGGCTCATCATCTGCGATTAATATATTCATGGTGAGATTCTCCTTTCACATTCAAATTTGTAGAAAGCCTAAGCGGGAACATGGATCGTAACAGTGTAAAACTGTTCATTATTTTGAATCGAGAATAAAATATTTTCGAGTCCATAAATAAGTTCAAGTCGTTTTTTAATATTTTCAAGACCGTAGCCTTGCTGCAATTCATCTTCTACCTGTTCAACAACAGTTTCTATTTTTTCCGATGGCTGTGTATTTTTAATTTCTATTAATAAAAACTTGTCCATTTTTTTGATAAAAATGGATAGCTCCGCAGGTCCTATATGTTTTTCAAAGCCATGTTTATACGCATTTTCAATAATGGTCTGGAGAATAAATGGAGGTATTTGCACGGATAGGGCTGCTTCATCAACATACTTGTGAATCGTTAAACGATGCCCAAAGCGTAGTTGTTGAATATTTAAATAGCTATCGACAAATTGCACCTCGTTTTTTAAAGCGATTAAAACCTCATGATTATTGTATTTAAATTTAAAAAACGTTGCTAAGGCCTCAATGCCCGCAACCAAATCTTCCTTCCGATTGATGCGGGCTAGGCTCAGTAATGAATTTAAAGCATTAAAAAAGAAATGCGGCTGTATTTGCTGATTTAATTGCAGAATATTGGCTCTTTGTAAATCTTGCTCAAGCTCTAAATGCCTTTTTTCTTCCTCAAGGCTGTCGATTTGTTTTTCAAAAATAAAAATAAACGTAAGCAGAAAAGCTCCAATAATTGGAGCAATTACACATAGGAGAATATATATGTTGAAGGTTTCTAGTTGTAACATAACGACCTCTCCATTTATTTTATAAGTGTAAGTTACATTAAACTAAATTTTCTGCAAAATGGCAAGCTACCTTATGCGTTGCAGAAATTTCTCGTAATGCTGGAACTTCTGCTTTACATTTATCTGTTGCGAATGGGCAACGTGTGTGAAAGCTACAGCCAGTAGGAGGATTAAGTGGGGAAGGCAGGTCTCCCTTCAAAATAATGCGCTCCTTGCGATGGTGCTTATCGATCACTGGAATCGATGAAAATAGTGCTTTTGTATAAGGATGATGTGGCTGTGTGAAAAGTGAATGCTTATCAGCGATTTCTACAACCTTTCCAAGATACATGACCATGATTCGGTCTGAAATATGGCGAACGACACTTAAATCATGAGAGATAAATAAAAAGGTTAAATCTAAATCTCTTTGTAGTTGCTTCAGTAAGTTTAAAATCTGTGCTTGAATGGAAACGTCTAAGGCAGAAACCGATTCATCACAAATAATAATTTTAGGATTGACAGCAAGGGCTCTCGCAATACCAATACGCTGACGCTGTCCACCTGAAAATTCGTGCGGATAGCGCTCTAAGTACTCAGGACGTAATCCCACAAGCGACATTAACTCAATCATGCGTGCCTCTTGCTGCTCAGGCGGTACTATTTTTTGAATAGACATGGCCTCCATCAACATTTTACGAATCGTTCGTCGCGGGTTGAGAGATGCATAGGGATCTTGGAAAATAATTTGTATGTCCTTGCGCGCAGCTCGAAGCTCTTTTTTGTTCATATTCACTAAATTTTTGCCAAATAATAATACTTCTCCATCGGTAGGCTCATCCAATCTTAAAATTGAACGACCTGTCGTTGATTTTCCACAACCAGATTCTCCAACAATGCTGAGCGTTTCACCAGGCATAATATCGAAGGAAACGCCATCCACAGCTTTAACAACCTGCTGTGGACCAAAGAGCTTTTCTTTTTTTAAGAAAAAATGCTGTTTTAAATTATTTACTTCTAATAGTGGTTGCTGCTTTGTCGTCATACTGTCATCTCCTTCATAAGTGTTTCTCCTTGCCACTCTTTGCTGTACATCCAGCATCGTACTTTTTTCTCCAGTTCGACAGTAAGGAGCTCAGGCTGTTTTTCATGGCATACATCTGAAGCAAATGGACAGCGTTCTGCATAACGACAGCCAGTTGGGTAATTATATGGACTTGGAACGGTACCATGAATAGTAGATAATTCTTCTTGATCTTCATATAGCTTTGGTAATGATTGAATTAATCCATTTGTATAAGGGTGTAACGGTTTTTCAAAAAGACTTTCTGTTGTGCCTTCCTCTACAACCTGCCCCGCATACATAACGGCAATTTTATCGCATATTTCTGCTACAACACCAAGGTCATGGGTAATGAAGATTATACTCATCCCTAATTGTTTTTGCAGATTTTGAATAATATCAATTATTTGAGCCTGAATGGTAACATCTAGAGCAGTCGTCGGTTCATCAGCGATTAACACATCTGGTGTACAGGCTAGTGCCATCGCAATCATAATGCGTTGGCGCATTCCGCCACTTAGCTGATAAGGCTCTTGTTTCGCTCTTTTTTCAGGTGCAGGAATCCCTACAAGGCGAATCATATCTACAGCCTTTTGCCATGCTTCTTTACGTGATAAGCCTTGGTGCAAACGAATGGATTCAGCAATTTGCTCCCCAACAGATAACACAGGGTTTAAGCTTGTCATCGGCTCTTGGAAAATCATTGATATTTTATTGCCCCGTATTTTGCATAATTCCTCATCTGATAATTTCAAGATATCTGTATTATTTAAGAGAATTTCACCATTGATAATTTTACCAGGGGGTGAAGGTACTAAACGAAGTAATGATAGGGAAGTCATTGATTTTCCACAGCCTGATTCCCCAACAATGCCTAACGTTTCCCCTTTTTGAAGTGTAAAGGATACACCGTCAACTGCTTTGGCGACTCCCTCACTCGAATAAAAATAAGTTTGTAAGTTTTTTACTTCCAACACTGTTTCTTGTTTCATCTGTTTTCCCTCCCTAGTTTAAATCCATTCGCTTATTAAAGAATCGGTACAAAATGTCTACGAAAAGATTAATGAAAACGAATATTAATGAGGCGACAAGAACGCCACCCTGAACGACTGGTATATCGCGTGTACGAATAGCATCTACAATCATTCGTCCTAATCCATTAACAGCAAAAACAGATTCTACTAAAACTGTTCCTCCAAGTAAACTACCAAACTGTAAGCCTACAACTGTAATAACTGGAATCAAGGCATTGCGTAATGCGTGCTTTAAAATGATAATGTAACCCTTTAAACCTTTCGCTTTAGCAGTACGAATATAGTCTTGGTTTACAACCTCCAGCATACTAGAGCGCGTCATACGGGCAACAATGGCAGCACCACCAGCACCAAGTGTGACAGCAGGCAGAATTATATGTTTGGCACTATCCCAACCTGCCACAGGAAGCCAGTGTAACTGCACCGAGAAAACATACATTAATAAAATACCTAACCAAAAACTTGGTAGGGAAATCCCTAATAATGCAACGACCATTAATCCAACATCCATAAATGAATAGGGACGAATTGCAGATATGATGCCGGCAATAAGCCCTAGAACAATTGTGATTAAAATACTATAAAAGGCTAGCTCAATTGTGATAGGTAAACGAGCAGTAATTTCTTCAAATACAGGTTGGTTATTTTTTAACGAGTTACCCATATCACCTTGTAGCAGATTTTTAATGTAATCTGTATATTGAATAGCTAAAGGCTTATTGAGCCCTAAATTTTCACGTAATTCTGCCACAGTTTCTTGTGAAGCGCCTTCGCCTGCTAAAATTATCGCTGGGTCGCCAGGAATCATCTGCATAATTAGGAAAACAACAAGCGTTACACCAAGCGTCACAGGAATAATTTGAGCAAGTCGTTTTAAGATAAATAATGTCATGTGTTTTCTCTCCTTTAATTTTTCATTCTAGGGTCTAAAGCATCGCGTAATCCATCTCCAAATAGGTTAAATCCTAGTACAAGTATAGAAATCATAATACCTGGGAATAACGCCATATAAGGAGCAGTAAACAGGAAATCTCGACCATTTGACAGCATAGCACCCCATTCAGGAGATGGTGGCTGTGCACCCAATCCTAAGAATGATAGCCCTGCTGCCGATAGAATAGCAGTCGCTAAGCGCATAGATGCTTGAACAATAATTGGTGATAAAATATTCGGAAAAATATGCTTGATTAATATGGTCATATCATTGGCTCCAAGAGTTTTGACCGCATCAATATATTCCAATTTTTTCACTTCCATTGTCGATCCGCGTACGATACGTGCAAACATCGGAATAGAGAAAAAGCCAACTGCAATTGTTACATTAATAAGGCTTGGTCCTAATGCACTGACAATAGCTAGAGCTAGTAAGATACCTGGAAAGGCTAGCATGATATCTAACATACGACTAATAATAGAATCAACCCATTTTCCATAGTAGCCAGAGATGAGCCCTAAGAGTGTTCCAATTGTCCCGCCAAACAACACAGCTGAAATACCAACACCGATAGATAAACGCGAGCCATATAATATACGACTTAAAATATCTCGTCCTTTGTCATCGGTACCCATTAGATGGTTTAAACTCGGTCCCTGTAATTTTTGATCTAACTGTACGTCGAAGGGATCATAAGGGGCTATAATTGGCCCGATGAGAAACATCAATATATATAGAAGAATGATAATGCCTCCTGCGACAGCTGCTTTATTTTTTTTGATTTTATTTAGGAATGAAACAAGATTCTTTTTTCTAGATGCCTTGCGTGCATTCACTAAAACAGAATGATCGATAGTAGTAGTTATTTTATCCATACCGAATGCTCCTTTTCTATTTGATGTGATTTCAATTTAGTGAAAAGCGTAAAGAATGTAAATATTATAGTGGCTATTAGTCAGAAAATTTAAAAAACACGTAAAAATTTTAAAAAACAAGTGAATTTTATTTCTTTATAATTCGAAATGTAAGTATCAAATCACACAAGGAGGAAATGTTTATGAAGAAAATGAAGCTGCTTTTATTCATGACACTAATTACTGTTCTAGTTTTGCAGGCATGCTCAACTGCTAGTAATAAAAGTGCAGAGGGTTCCAAAGAGGGAGCAAAAAGTGTAGGAGGAGAATTGGTTATTTTACGGGCATCAGATGCGACAAGCCTTGATCCTCACTTTATTACAGATATTCCTTCAGCGAATATTATTCATGGCAAGGTATATGAAACACTTGTTGCTTTTGATAGAGATCGCAAAATTACTCCATTACTTGCAAAAGAGTGGGAGCAAAAAGATGATGCTACTTGGACATTCAAATTGAATGAAGGCATTAAATTCCATGATGGAGCAGATTTTAATGCAGAGGCTGTAAAAGCTACATTCGATCGAATTTTAGATCCTGCAACTGGATCTCCACAGCGTGATAAATTATCAATGATTAACGAAGTAGTGGTAGATGATGAGTATGTTGTAACGTTGAAATTAAAAGAACCGTATGCACCGCTTCTATCTATTTTAGCGAGTCAAGAAGGCAGTATGATAAGCCCGAAAGCCATTGCTGAATCGGCTGATAAGTTGGCAACACATCCAGTAGGGACAGGTCCATTTGTATTTGAATCTTGGAAATCTGGACAAGAAATTACATTAAACGCAAATAAAGACTATTGGGGTAATGTACCAAAAGTAGATAAAGTAACATTTAAAGTTGTACCAGAGGATTCTACTCGCTTAGCAATGATTGAAAGTGGAGAAGCCCATATTGCTGAGCAAGTACCAGTAACAGAAATTAATCGCATTGAAAATTCACCGTCAATGAATCTTTTCCGTGCAGAAGGGCTTGCAGTAGAATTCATCGGTTTCAATGTGAAAGACGCATTATTATCTGATGTTAAAGTACGTCAAGCAATAAGCTATGCAGTTGACCGTGAAGCAATTATTAGCGGTATTTATGATAATGTAGGGACACTTGCGAATTCAGCGATGAGTCCAAAGGTGATTGGCTATTCAAGTGAAACGAAGGCGTATGATTATGATGTTGTCAAAGCAAAACAGCTTTTAAAAGAGGCCGGAATTAAAGAAGGAACGAAAATCAAATTACTAACAAGTGATCGTAAAGAACGAATTAATATGGCAGAGGTTGTGCAATCTCAATTAAAGGGCATTGGCTTAGATGTAGATATTCAAGTTATGGAGTATGGTGCATTTATCTCAGAAATCACGAAAGAACAGCATCAATTATTTATTAGCGGCTGGGGCAATGCTACTGGTGACGCTGATTATAACCAGTACAATCTGTTCCATTCAGCTTCTATGGGCGCACCAGGAAATCATTTCTATTACGGTAATCCTGAAATAGATAAGCTGATTGAAGAAGGACGCTCTGAATCAGATCAAGCTACTCGTAATGAAATCTACAAAAAAGCAATGCAAATGGAGTTAGAAGATGCTGTGTATATTCCAGTTCGAAACTATGAGCATTTGGCAGTCTACAGCAATGCTGTGAAAGGTTTCTGGTTAGATGCATCTAACTACACAATGATCAGTGGCGTTGAAATTGTAGAATAATCAAACTTGGTGATCGATAAAAATACAAATTAGGGAGGAAACTATGCGTAAACTACTGCTGAAAAATGTGAGACTAGAAGAAGCTTATGAGTACGAAAACGAACATATTGTCGGAACTCGTACAGCTATTTATGATGTCCTAATTGACGATGGACATGTCCAACAAGTGGATAAGAATATAGTGGTTGATGGAGATGTAGAGGTTTTAGATGCTAAAAAGCAACTACTGGTTCCTTCATTCCGAGAAATGCATATTCATATCGATAAAACTTATTTTGGTGGAGAATGGCAGGCACCAAGACCGATTACAAAAGGTATATTAACGCGTATTGAAGAAGAAAGAGCGCTATTACCGAAACAATTGCCAACAGCTGCCTATCGAGCAGAAGAAATGGTCAAGTGGCTCATTTCACAGGGACATACACATATTCGTTCCCATTGTAATGTTGATCCACAAATTGGGACAAAGCACATTGAAATTACGAAACAAGTTTTAGAAAAATATCAAGATCAGATCACCTATGATATTGTGGCTTTTCCACAACATGGCTTACTACGCTCCAATGTGGAAGGACTAATCCGTGAGGCGATGGCAATGGGGGCAACGCTCGTTGGGGGCGTTGATCCATCCATTGTTGATCGAGATATTGAAAGATCACTACAAACAACAATGCAAATTGCACAAGACTATAACGCTGGTATCGATATTCATATTCATACACCAAATACATTGGGAGAATTTGAATTTTATAACTTGATTGATTTGACAAAACAGGCCAAAAAAGAAGGACAGGTCACAATCAGTCATGCGATGGCACTAGCTGATTTACCACAGCCACAGCTAGAGAGTCTAGTACAAGCGATGGCTTCTGTACAAATGGATGTGACAACGACAGTGCCAGTCGCTATTAATCGCTCTACAATTCCAATTCCCTATTTATATGACAATGGGGTAAACGTTTCGGTAGGTCATGATAGCTTAACAGATCATTGGTCTCCTTATGGTACAGGTAACACAATTACAAAATTAAATATTATGGCAGAAAGATTTCGTTTCATGGATGAATACTCTTTAAGTCGTGCATGGAAATATGCCTCTGGCGGTATAACACCTCTTAATGATAAGGGTGAGCGTGTATGGCCGAAGGTTGGTGATGCTGCGAATATGCTTTTAGTAGATGGCGTGAGCTCAGCCCATGTTGTGGCTAGAAGATGCTCTATCTCTACAGTTATTTCACAAGGCAAATTGATTCACCAGCAGGAAGTGGGAGAGTTGAAAGGAGAATTCAGATGAAGCAATGGCTTACAAACGTTCTACTTGAAACAGGAGAGTATGTAAAAGATAATGATACAGTTGGCACAAAGGTTGAGCTTTTTAACCTTGAAATTACTGATGGTTTTATCTCACAAATTATATCTGCAGCACAACCCATTGATTCTTCACAACAGCTTACAGATATGAAGGGCAAATTACTCTTACCTGCTTTTAAGGAAATGCATAATCATTTAGATAAAACCTATCTTTCCTTACCTTGGAAAGCTGTAGTACCAGCAAAAAACCTAAAGGATCGGCTAGAGCAAGAAGCAAGAGAGCTGCCTATTTTAGCTGCTACAGGAAAACAGCGTGCTCTTGCTATGTTTGAAAAAATTATCAGCAATGGTACCAATCATATTCGTACACATGTCAATATTGATCCATATATAGGGTTAAAAAATTTAGAAGGTGTACTGGCAGCCTTAGATGACTATAAAGATGTTGTGACAGCAGAGGTCATTGCCTTTCCACAGCACGGCTTATTACGAGATGATGTGCCGAAGTTACTGCGTGAGGCATTACGTAACGGTGCTACGATGATTGGCGGGCTTGATCCAGCAGGAATAGATAATACCATTGAACGTTCTCTTTACGAGACAATGGATATTGCACATGAATTTAATGTTGATGTTGATATTCATTTACATGATGGAGGACATGTCGGCTATTATACAATTGATAAATGGATTGATATTGTCGAAGAGGCGAATTACCAAGGGCGAACAGCAATAAGCCATGCCTTCGCATTAGGAGATGTTTCTGTAATGGAGCAGCATACTATTGCTGATCGACTCGCACAGCAACAAGTAAAAATCATGTCAACCGTACCATTTAATATCAATCGTGTTATGCCGCCAATTGATTTATTATCAGAACATGGCGTCGATGTTCATTTTGGTTGTGATGGATTTTATGATTCATGGAGTCCATATGGTTCTGGAGATGTATTGGAAAAAGCAACTACTTTTGCAGATATAACTAGAAAACTAGATGAACGCTCCATTCGCCAAGTATTGAAATATATTACAAATGGTATTACGCCATTGGATACAGATGGTCAAATGGTTTGGCCAAATGTTAAAGACGAAGCGAGCTTTGTATTCTTTGACGCGGTATCAAGTGCTGAGGTCATTGCAAGAAGACCTTTAGATCGAGTTGTGATGTCTAAAGGGAAATTTATTCGCTAGAAATGTTGGAACTGCATATCGTGTAGTTGCCATTCAAATTATCCCCCCTTATACAAATTTATCTTCATTCAGCAGAAGACTCTCACCTCTACAGTTGGAGAGATGAATGCGGTTGATTCTTTTACAGTGGGTGTCCAAACACCTACTGAATGAAGATAAAGCCTCCAGCGGATGTCACGGATTTTCAAAGGAATGAATTGTGCGGGCACAATTCAAAATCCGGACGCAATTACGCCAAGGCGAAATTGATATAGATGAAAATCCGCTTACATTCCGTGCTTACGTTTCGCTTTCATTTGATTGCGCTACTTTGCACGGGAAGCAAAGCGGGTTTTTTCCATTGAAGCAAGTATTTTGACATTATCATGTGGAAGGTGCAACAAATGAAACAATTAACGACATACATGATTTTATTTAGTTGTGTATTTTTTTGGGCAAGTAATTTTATCATTGGTTCTATCCTTATTGAGCATTGGGAGCCCATAGCAATAGCCATTTACAGACTAATGATCATTGTTCTTTTTTTAGGGTGTATTCATTGGCAAGCAATTGTCCATGTAACATTTACACGTAATGATTTTATATTATTAATGATTGCAGGCATTTTGGGTGTTGCCATTAATCACTATAGCTTTTATGCAAGTCTTCAGCATACTTCTCCCATTACAGCTGCCCTTATATTAGCCTGTGCACCGATTGTTACGTCACTACTTAATAAAATGATTTATAAAGAATATCGAAACCGCATTTTTTGGATAGGTGCTATTATTTCGTTAATGGGTGTATCACTGATTATTACAAAGGGAGCATTGATTGTCATTTCAATTGGTAAAGGAGAGATACTAAGCTTGGTGACAATGCTAAGTTTCGCCCTGTTCCTTATTATTGTGAATCATCTTAGTCTAAAAATTACGGCTGAGGCCATTACGTTTTATACAAATTTAATAGGATTAATTGTGCTGACGCCATTTGGTACATCTATATTTATGCAGAAGAATATGCAAGTGGAATTTCCATATTGGGTACTTTTAGTCGTATCAGCCATAATTATTCATGGAATTAGTAATTTAATGTGGAATAGAAAAATGAAAGACATTGGTTCCACAAATGCATCACTTTTGTTAAATTTTGAACCAGCTATAGCTATGATTTTAAGTGCCATTGTTTTACATCAACTGCCTTCTATCATTCAGATCTACGGCTCTTTATTGATTCTCTTAGGTATTCTTCTATGTGTTTATTATAAAGAAATAAAAACATTTTCTTTTATTAAAAGAAAAGCGGGCTAAAAAGATGCTTGAATCGTTTCAGTGCATCTTTTTTGCTCGCTTAGCTTTGAAGTTTTTTGTGTAATGTGTAATTTAAAAAAGCGATATATAGTATAGGAAGAAGTATGGTAATCATAACAATTCCCTGCCATTTAAAATGCAGCCAGATTGGGCTGAGCAAAGTACTTCCGGATGCAACGCCAATATAATAAGAAACGAGATATAAGCTTGAGGCAAGCCCCTTTTGATGGATAGCTGTCCGACTAACTGTTGCAGAGGTTAAGGCATGAGCGGTAAAAAAACCTAAGCATGCAATACAGAGCCCAACAACAATCATAGTAAGAGAGGAACTTAGCGTTAATAAAATCCCAAATACTAATAAAAGCACCCCAAATGTTCGAATTTTATTGATACCGACTTTACCTGCAAGGGAATTAGCAATTGGCGAACCAATGATTCCTAAGCCGTATGCTAAAAAAATAAAGGAAATCGTTTTCAATGATAATAAAAATGGTGATTCAGCTAAATAGTATGGGATAAATGACCACATCCCTGTAAAAGATAGCTGCAATATGATCCCAAGCCCAAAAAGAATAAGTAAATTTGGATTTTTTAAATGGAGCCAAAAACCATGTAAATCCTTTTGAATGGTACGTTGGTGAACTGAAAAATTCCTTGATTTTGGTAGGGTAAGCCACACTAGAATGAAAATGACACCACCCAAAAGTGCTAAAGAGAAAAATGCAATCTCCCAAGATTTATATTCTGTTAGATAACCCATCATTAGGCGTCCAATTGTCCCACCTAGAGCATTACATGAAATATAAAGTGCTGTCGCAAACCCCATTGATTGCTGATTAATTTCTTCACTTATATAGGCAAGTGCAGCTGCAGGTACACCAGCAATCGCAAAGCCTTGGATAAAACGTAAAAGAATAATCATAGAAAAAGAATCTGTTAAGGGCATTAAGAGAAAAGGGACAATCGTTAGAATGATGGAAAATAGGATAAATGGTACTCGGCCATAGCGATCAGACAAAAATCCTAAAACGATTAACCCGATAATCACGGAAAGAGTTGTTACAGACATGGTCAGACTTGCAGTGGGAACAGAAATTTGAAATTGCTCTGTAAAGAAGGGGAGCAGGGGTTGTACCGAATACATTGCTGCGAATACAAACACCGAAGCTCCTCCCAAGCTAATCACGATTGTCCAAAATTGGCGGTCCTTAATCGAATATCTCTTTGTAAATGCTTCCATAGAGATGCCCTTATTTCATTTGCTCTGGTAACCAAAGTGATAATTGTGGCAGTAAAACCACTAAAGCTAAGAAAATAATCATTAAAACAATAAAAGGAATGACCCCTTTGACAACTTCTCCAAGCTTTTCTTTAGCAATCCCACTTACGACAAAGAGATTAAGTCCAACTGGCGGTGTAATCATACCAAGCTCCATGTTAATCGTCATAATAATGGCAAAGTGAATCAGGTTAATATCGAAATGTGCTAGAATCGGTAATAGAATTGGTAAAGTAATTAGAATAATGGATACAGCCTCTAAGAACATTCCCATAACAAAGAATAGAATATTAACAATTATCATGAATATCCATTTGTTCATATCACTTTCGGCAATCCATGCACCAACCTGCTGAGGTACTTGTGCATTTGTTAAATATAGTCCAAACAATGAAGCGGCACCGATAATTAGGAAAATCATAGCTGTAATATTAATGGATTCTACTAATACCTCACGGAAATCCTTTAGCTTCATTTCTCGGTAAATGAACAGGGATACGATAAGACCATAGAAAACGGCAATAACGGCTGATTCAGTTGGTGTTACAACCCCTGAATAGATTGTTCCTAAGATTAAGAATGGTAAAAATGCACCCCAAATTGCTTTTAAAGATTTACGACTACGCTCATTCCAAGAAGCTGGTTCATCTCCTTTAAAACCATTGCGTTTCGCATAGACGATAGCTGCCACAATTAATATTCCTGTTAATGCTAGTCCTGGAATAACACCAGCCATAAATAACTCACCAATAGATTGCTCTGAGGTAATACCATAAATGATTAACGGTACACTTGGTGGAATTAAAATACCTAATGTACCACCAGCGGCAACAAGACCCATAGAATAGCGCTTTTTATAGCCTGCAGAAATCATCGCAGGAATCATGATAGAACCGATCGCAGCTGCCGTTGCAGGTGAAGAGCCTGAAATCGCTGCGAAAATAGCACAGGCGATAATTGTTACAACAGCAAGACCGCCTGGGAGATGACCAATCCATGCACGTAAAGCTTCAATAAGATATTTTGAAATCCCACCGCGTGCCATTAATACCCCTGCAAGGACGAAGCCTGGAATTGCCATCATCGGGAAGGAATCCAGTGCAGTAAAAATACGCTGAGGAATCATATTCATATTAAAATCAATTTGGAAGAACACAAGAATTGTCGATAGTGCTAAACTAATCGCGACTGGTACTCGTAAAAATAGTAATAAAAAGAAACTAAGTAAGAGGATTAGCATATTCTTCGTCCTTTCCTCGTAGAATATTGATTAATCTTTCTACGAATCGTAGTAAAAATAAAACGCCTGAAATTGGTAAAACTAAGTATACAACCCACATTGGTATCCCAATATCAAGTGATACCATGCCTGATGTATAACGATTTTCTACTAAAACAAAGCCGTAATACGTATAAATCAAACAAAAGGCAATGCTTAATCCAGTTGCCACTATATCCAGTACACGTTTCATAGAAGGCTTTAATTTATCATATAAAATATCTACTTGAATATGTTGATTGTGGCGCAGAGCTAAGCCAAATCCTAGAAATGTACCCCAAATAATTGAATAACGTGCTAATTCCTCTACCCATGCCTGCGGTTCATTGAATATGTAGCGCATAATTACGCCATAAAAAATAAGAACTACACCAGCTACGAAAAAGATTCCAGCTAGGATTTCTTCTAAGTAGCCCCAGATTTTATGTAAGGCTTTCATTCAATTGCCTCCTTCAAGTGAATTTGAAAAGGGAATGATGATTATTCATCATTTAAATACAAACGGGTGCTGACTCTCTCACTATAGTAATGTTGCTGCTTGTAGTGAGCGTCTTAGCACCCGTTCGTACAGATTTCATGTAAGTGATTTACTAAATTTGATTCAGTTTACCTACAAGGCTCATCTATCCTATGAACCTTGTAGCTTATCCATGGAAATGAGCGAATTCTTACGTTAAACTATTTAATTCCCCGAATAGAAAGGTTTTTAATAACCCAAAGTTCGTTATTTTAGATCACGAATACCATTAATTAATTCTTCTGTGATAACTTCACCAAACTCTTCATACACTGGTTCAAGCTTTGCTTTAATAGCTTCTTTTTGCTCAGCCGTTAACTCAAGAACTTCAATACCAGAGTTTTTGATGTTCTCAAATGATTTTGCGTTTTCATCTGAAGCTAAATCCCAAGCTAGCTTCGTTGCTTCATCTAAAGATGCTTCCACTGCTGTTAATAGTTCAGCAGGGATTTTCTCCCAGAATGACTTGTTGACAAAGATTGCATAGTCAAGGCGACCATGTTCAGATACTGAGAAATATTTTTGAACCTCTTGATATTTTTGTGTATCAAAGTTGTTGAATGTATTTTCTTGTCCATCAACTGTTCCTTGTTGTAGGGCAGCGTATGTTTCACCAAATGCAATTGTTGCAGAGCCAGCATTTAAAGCTTTAAATTGTGCTTCTAATACTTTACCTGCTTGTGCACGGAACTTTAAGCCTTTAAAATCTTCTACTTTTTCAAGTGGATGCTTGTTATTTGAGAAATGCTTAAAGCCATTTTCCCAGAATACTAAACCTTTAATATCATTTGCTGCTAATTGATTAGATTCAAGAATTGTTTTTGCTACGTCAGAAGTAAAGAATTTACGTGCATGCTCTTCGTTTTCAAATAGATAAGGCATATCAACATATTGCCAACGTGGGTCGATTTTAACCATTTTTGTAACAGAAGGAGCAATCATATGAACATTCCCAGAAACTAGTGCATCTAGTTCATCATTATCCCCGTATAATTGAGAGGAAGGGTAAACTTCAACTTTTACTTTACCTTCGGTTTTTTCATCTACTAATTTCGCAAAAGCATCAGCTGCTTTTCCTTTTACACTATCGATTGATGTTACATGTGAAAATTTAATGACAAGCGGTTTATCCTTTGTATACCCACCATCACCCTCAGCTGCTGGAGCAGATGTTTCTTTTTTGTCGCCACCGCAAGCTGCAAGTGCTAGAACTAACACAGCCATAAGTGACATGAAGAGCCATTTTTTCATTACATATCCCCCTAAATGTTATGATTATAGTTAAAAGGTTAACCTTTTTAACCCATGCTAGTGATGTGATTGATTTTTAGGAAGTGCTTGGATATATCTTTTCCCATAGTTATCTGCATAATAGCGATAAACAGGCTCAAATGCAGATTCCCATTCTTCCTTCTCTTCATCCGATAAATTGTAAATTTTGATGCAATCACATGCTTTCATTTCTTCAAGTCGCTCTGCTGTTAAATTTTCTGCAAGCTGCCATTCCCATTCTTGAACTTCCTCTAGTGTTTCTATGAGCAGGGTTTGCACATCTTCAGGAAGTGAATTCCAAAATTCATGATTCATCAGCAGTAAATAACCAAGATAGCCATGGTTACTAATTGTTAAGTAGTCTTGTAGTGAATGTAGATTTTTGCTTGTAATGTTTGTCAGTGTATTTTCCTGACCATCGACATTGCCTCTTTGCAGTTGATGAAAAACAGTATTGAAGTCAATGCGTTTTGGATAGGCTCCAACAATGGAAAATTGTTCGGCTAATATATCACTTGGCATAATCCTCATACGCAAGCCATTCAAATCCTGAACAGCTTCTATAGGTCGAATACTATTGCTAAGCTGCTTAAATCCACTATCCCAAACACCCATGGAAAATAGATTATGGGCATTTAACTTTGTCATTAACGATTGACCAACATCACTGTTGACATATGTATGCACTTCATCTGCATATTTAAATGCATAAGGTAAATCCATAACTGACCACTCTGGTACAAGCGTTGTAATTTTAGAAATAGCAGGTGCAATCATTTGAATATCACCGCGTAATAAGGCATTCATTTCTTCTCCATCTTTATAAAGAACCCCGTTTGGAAATACTTGAATCTCGACGTGACCATTACTACGTTCTTTGATTAGCTCTGCAAATTTTACCGCTGCCATTCCTTTTGGTGTGTTTTCACCAACTACATGTGAAAATCGAATAACGATTTGCTCCTCATGACTTAATTGCTCATTGTCGGTAGGGTAAACGTCTTCCTGACATGAAACTAACAGAATTGTTATAAAAATGAGAACGCTAACAAAACTGCGTGCAAAACGATTACTCCACATACAAATTCACCCCTAATCTCTATAAGTTGTGAACGATTTTCATTGTAAATCATTTCAATAAATACTCAATATTATGGTTTTAATGGACATTTTGGTATTTATGGTATATAACAATTTATTATTTTAATAAACTGTTACAAAACAGATGTCCCGATGGATAAAAGTAAATGCTTATTAAAAATCTGTAATAGAAAAAGAATCTGCCTTATTCCTTGATAAAAGGGAATAAAATATATTTCAGCCTTAAGCAGGGACTGATATATACTCGTGGAAAGGGCAGATTCTTGTTATTTAGTTATTGAACTAAACCTTATTCTACTTAATGGTATAGTATTTCGTTGGACGACCAACAGTCCCATACTGTAATTCAATTGAGACAGTCCCCTTAGTAGCCAAGAAATCCAAATATTTACGCACGGTTACTCTGGCCATTCCGACATTTTGAGCTAGCTGCTCTGAGGTAATAGCTGCTCGGTGTGTCATTAGATAATCAAGAATCTGTTGCATTGTTATTGTGTTTAGTCCCTTGGGAAGCTCCATTGTTTCATGCTGTATTCCAAGCCATTTGTCGATGTCCTCTTGATTAAATGCCTGTGAACTTTGTAACTTTTTTGTAGAGCTTTTATATTGCTGCAATGCTTTTTCAAAGCGTTCAAAACGAAATGGCTTAATGAGATAGTCGATGGCTCCCAGTCGGAGGGCCTCCTGTACTGTAGGTGCATCTCTTGCAGCAGTAATCATAATAATATCCGAGGGGACACGCTCTGCACGAAGCTTTAAGAATAATTCCATGCCTGTCATATCTGGTAAAAACATATCTAGTAAAATTAGATTTGGTTTCTTTCTTATAATTTTGTCATAGGCATCACGTCCATTGACTGATTCACCCACGAGCTGAAAACCATTCAATTTATTTAAAAAACCTTTATTTACTTCAAGTACCATTGGATCGTCTTCTACGATAAACACTGAAAGATTACTCATTGTTCTTCAGTCACCCCTACTTCTATTGTAATGATTGTTCCAACATTCACGGTTGATTCTACTTGAATAATTCCATTGTTTGATTCCACAATCTGTTTCACAAGGGCAAGTCCAATACCATGACCATCCTTTTGCTTTGTACTAAAGCCATAATCGAAAATACGATTTGGCAGACCAGTAATTCCCTTACCACTATCCTGTACTTCAATGAATAAATGATGTTTATGACCAATCAAGGTAATATGAACATCTTTATGAGCGCATTCAAAGCATGCCTCCATCGCATTGTCCAATAAGTTACCTATAATAGTCACCATGTCTCCACTGGAAAAACCACTCATAAAATCAATGAGCTTTGAATCCTCATCAATTGTCAGCTCCACACCAAGTTCTTTCGCCCGTGAGAATTTACCAAGTAATAATCCTTGAATGGAATAGTCATGAATTTTATCATGCAAGCTTTGGATTATTTCTTCCTCATCTGTTATTTCATCAATAATCAAGCTTAAGGCATCGTCATCCCGTTCCAATTGTATTAATCCTGCAATACTATGTAAGCGATTCATATATTCGTGTTGCTGGGCACGTAATGAATCCACGAGTATTTTTATGCCCGTTAATTCTTCAGCTAACATATTCGCTTCTTTTCGGTCGGTCAGCATAATAAGGTAGCCAGCATTTTGTTCCATGATACGAATAGGAAAGGTGCGTACTAAGTACATTTGCTCAAACATCAATAGAGGTCTATATACTTCATGCTGTTGCAGTGTATCCTCTGCTAGCCAGGTGCCTTTAAACAAAGCCTTTCTAGAAATTTTATGTCCGAAGAAATGTGTATATTGCCTTGCTAAACGATTAATAAAGGTCACATTACCGCTTTCATCAGTTGCTAAAATGCCGATGTCCATCGCTTGAATAATACCAGAGCGTTCTTCTACTAAACGGGCTATTTCGTATGGCTCTAAATTAAAGGTTTGCCGTTTTAAATGATTGGCAACCCAAACGGACCCGCCTAAGCCGATTATTAATCCCCAAAAAAGAGACATGAGGATATCAAATTGATATTCATCTACAAGGTTATACCATTTTGGTGCAAGTAATCCGACTGTAATAACACCAACTTGCTTTGTACCTTCTTCATTCATAATAGGTACAAATGCTCTTATAGAATAACCTAGAACACCTCGTGCCTTCGATATATACTCATGCTGAGAAAAGGCCTCTATTTCGTCTCCACCCTCAAAGACTGTACCTAGCTTACTTTCTGAGGGGTGTGAGTAACGAATGCGATTCATATCAATAATCACAATATAATCTACATCAGTTGTTAAGCGAATGCGCTCTGCAATTGGTTGAATAATTTCAAAACCAGCAGGCTTGCCCACATTATTTTGAACATCTGTAAGCTGTGATACAGTTCTTGCAATAGCGATAGCTCGTGCACCAAACTCTTTTTCGAAAGCACCGCCAAGATTATGAATCATGATGGCTCCGCTTGTGGCAATCGAAAAAATAACAATTATGAACGAAAAAATGAACATTTTGAGTCGTAAAGAAATATTTTTCATAAGAATGTGAAAGGAATAGGAATACTCCTTTAATGAATTCTCCACCTCTTTAAATAAGATAATTGTAAGACAAAGAATCTTAGATTAACGATCAATCCTTGAAAAAAATGATAAGAGTACACATGAGAACCAAACTAGGAATTTCATTCTATTATAAATTAACATAAATAAAAAGTTTGTTGTAATACAATATTAGTTGGAAAGTACTGTTTTCATTTGTGTACTATAACAAATTTACGGATATATTTAAACACAATGGTTTCTTATAGCTTTTATAGCATCATTTGGCTAGGAAAGAGCGAAGAACATCATCTGTTTTCTAAAGAAAAACATATATTTGAATAATAAAAATGTTTAAGAAAAGATTATTCAAAATGGAATATGCAAAACATGTATTACATTTATTTGGATATTAAACCTGTAAAAGGTGAAAGTGATATGTAGTTTTCTTTTTTTCTTTCACTTTGTGTAGATAAAAATTGTTTATTTTAGTTTTAAAATTCTCTTTCATTCTTAATATTTCTCTATGATAAAAATTTAATAATGTTGTTATTTGGTTGAAGTGTAGTCATTATTTGAATCAAAAATAGGCTAATATACATCATGGGAATGTGAAAGTATGCACAATTAAAATTATCTTTAAATAATTTTCGGGTTTGTAGATAATAGATTAGAAAAATATTATTATCTAAAATATGTTGTAGTTTTTCTTGAATAAACACAGTTTCACTTAGAGACTGTAGGATTTTTGGTAGAGATATAGTAAGCTAGAAAATAAAATACTTTTTGGAGAAATAATATTTTTTAGAAAAACATCTTGCATTTGAATAATTCTAAGTGGTAAATTGTTTTACATGGACGTTCATAGAATTTTCACAGGTAGCAAAAGAGGGGAGAAATGAGAATTTATGAATAAAAATAGATGGTTAATTGCATTATCTGCAATCGCTATTCACCTTTCAATCGGTGGGGCTTATGCATACAGTGTATACAAGCTACCGATTGTCACAGAGATGGGATGGAGTGAAACAAAGGTAACGGTTGCCTTTACAATTATGATGGGGCTTGCTGGTTTTTCAGCCGCATTATTTGGTAGCTTAGTAGAAAAATTAGGACCACGTAAATCTGCGATGGTAGCAGCTGTTCTATTTGGGGCAGGACAAGCTGGTGCTGGTGTAGCAATTTCAATGGATTCTGTAACATTGTATTGGTTAACATATGGCGTGCTTAGTGGATTAGGTATGGGAATTGGCTATATTGCACCTGTATCAACATTAGTAAAATGGTTCCCAGACCGTCGTGGCTTGGCTACAGGTATGGCTGTACTTGGATTTGGATCTGGAGCACTAATTACAGCGCCAGTAGCAGCTAACTTAATGGAGGCTGTAGGAATTTCTACAACATACTTTATTTTAGGGGCAAGTTATTTCACGTTAATGATTTTAGGGGCTTCATATATTGCACCTCCTGCACCTGGTTATATGCCAGCAAACATGAAGGCTGCTGCAAATAATGGCAAAGAGGTAGTGAAAAAAGATTTAGCAATTATGTCAGCACGTGAAGCTGTCAAAACAAAGCATTTCTGGATGCTATGGTCAATGCATTTAGTAAACGTAACAGCAGGGATTATGATGATTTCTGTCGCATCTCCAATGGCCCAGGAAATTGTGGGATTATCAGTTGCGGGTGCTGCGGCAATGGTAGGTATTATGGGGTTATTTAACGGTGGTGGTCGTTTAATTTGGGCGGCTGTGTCTGACTATATTGGTCGTTCGAACGTCTTTGTTATTTTCTTTACTGCACAGTTAATTACATTTATTGTGTTACCACATACGACGAACGTGATCCTTTTCCAAGCACTTATATTTTTAGTTGTTAGTTGCTATGGTGGTGGCTTCTCGAACTTACCTGCATTTGCAAGTGATTTATTTGGTACAAAGCAACTAGGCGTTATTCATGGTTATTTATTAACGACTTGGTCATTAGGCGGTATTTTTGGTCCGTTATTAGTAAGCACAATTAAAAATGCTTATGGAAGTTACATTCCAGTATTCTATGTATTTGCTGGGTTAATCGCAGCATCATTAATTATTTCGTTAACACTACGTGCAGATGTACGTAAACGAACAGCTTTAAAAGCAGCAGCACAAAATGTTGGAGACGTCTCCGCTACACAATAAACGTTACTTTCAATTCGCACTTGAAGGTACTAGATCTTGGCCATATAAGTGTCATTTCGCACATGACGCTTGTATGGTCTTTTTTTGTAGCGGTTGTTATATAACACTAGATTAATCTCTGTTTAATGTATAACAGCGGTTGTCTGATGTCAATAACATTATGGGAAATAAAGTGATTTCGCTACCAAAAGAGCAATTTTGTAACGAAAAGCAAATAGCTACTGTAAAAGTCAGGAGCAACGTCTGTGCTATTGTTGAAATTTTGAATCTTTTCTTCAGCTAAAGCGTATATAAGGTAATAAGGAGGAGATGAAAATGGGGAAATTTTCTTTACATGAGTTCATCAATAAAACGCAGCAGGATGATAATGAAAATGATTATTTTGAGTTAGAAACGGAGCGTGTACTGGAGATCAACTTAAACGGAGAGGTTTGGTCGAAAATGGGCGCGATGATTTCTTACATAGGCGACATTAAGTTTGAGCGAGAGCGAGTGCTGGAGCACGGATTAGGAAAAATGTTTAAAAAGGCATTAACAGGAGAAGGTACACAGCTAATGAAGGCAAAAGGTACAGGGCGGCTTTATTTAGCTGATCAAGGAAAAAAGGTTACGATCTTTGATTTGAAAAATGAAAGTATTTGCGTCAATGGCAATGATTTGCTTGCGTTTGAGCCAAGTATTGATTGGGATATTCATTTAATGCGTAAAATGGCTGGTATCATGTCAGGCGGATTGTTTAATGTAACTCTAAAAGGAACAGGGAAGGTAGCCATTACCACTCATTTTGAACCTTTAACGCTGTTAGTACGTCCAGGTGAGACTGTATATACTGATCCTCATGCCACAGTAGCATGGTCAGGTAATTTAGCACCTGAGTTTAAAACAGATATCAGCTTCCGTACATTTATCGGCCGAGGCAGCGGCGAATCCATTCAAATGGCATTTTCAGGTGAAGGCTTTGTCATTATCCAGCCATTTGAGGAAGTTTATATGTCTAGCGAAAGCTAAAAAAACGTGTCCTATTTCCAGGACACGTTTTTCAATGATAAGAAGTGCCTTAATCATGTGATAAATGATTAAAGTCCTGCATTCATTCCAGCGATACGTCCAGTAACAAGCGCAGATGTAATATTATAGCCTCCTGTATAGCCATGAATATCTAGGATTTCTCCGCAGAAGAATAAACCATTCTTTTTCTTAGAGGCCATTGTCTTGGGCTCTATTTCCTTAATAGAAATACCCCCGCCAGTGACAAATGCCTTTTCAAGTGATTGTGTACCACTTACAGTCATTGTAAAATTGACAAGCAAACGAGCTAAATGACGGATTTTTTCCTGTGCTATTTCAGTGCCTGTCATCTGCACATCTATGCCAGCACGTTCACACAAAAACAGTAGCCATCGTTCAGGGGCTATCCCTTTCCACACATTTTTAACTGCCCTTTTTGAATCCACTTTCCATAGCTTATTTAAGTATTGCAGACATGTTTCTTCATTATAATGCACAAGCGTGTGAATACGGATTGTCACTGGTTCATAACCTGTTTTCATTAATTCTTTTACGATAAATTGACTACAGCGTAAAATAGCAGGACCACTTAATCCGAAATGAGTAAAGAGCATGTCCATTTGATGGGTTACGAGCACTTTGCCTTTTTTATTTAAAACAGAAACAGCAACTTCTCGTAAAGCCAATCCCTGAAGCTCACGATTTTGTATAAAGTCCTCCTTCGAGAGCACAGGAACCTCGGTAGGGAATAGCGTTGTAATTGTATGACCCGCTCTCTCTGCCCATGGATAACCATCACCAGTTGAGCCTGTCTGCGGAACAGCTTTCCCACCTACAGCGACTATTACAGCCTCACTACGGACTTCTAATCCGTCTTCAAGGCGAACACCAAGAATTTTTTCATCATCCATTAATAGCTTACTGACAGGGGTATTTAACCGAACTTCTACATGCAAACGCTGTAATTGACGAATTAATGCGTCAACAACATCTTGCGCTCGATTAGACACAGGAAACATACGCCCGTGATCCTCCTCTTTTAGAGCAACGCCTAGCCCTTCGAAAAAGGAAATAATATCCTCATTATTATAAACTGTAAATGGGCTATATAAAAACCGCCCATTACCCGGTATATGTTTAACAATTTCTTCTATAGGTAAACGATTTGTCACATTACAGCGACCCCCGCCAGAAATAGCAAGCTTTTTACCAAGCTTATTCCCTTTTTCTACTAGTAATACTTTCTTTTTTCGTTCTCCAGCAGCGATTGCAGCCATTAAGCCTGAGGGACCTCCACCAATAACAATTACATCATACATATATAGAAACTCACTTTCTGTTCAAATTAGGAATCCTTCCTATTATACATGAAGTCTATATATAGGGGCTTCTTTCGCATTGAAAATAATACGAAAGTGTTTTATAATTCCTTATCTCATCTAAACAGATGGAAAGTTGGTTTTTTGATAGATAGAAGAATCGGTGTACGATTATTCATGTAAAATAGGCTACCCGATGAAAGTTTTTCTTTATCTGTATTGTCAGCATGAAATGAACGTCTATTCGTGCTATTATGGAAAAGGTTATGCACTAAATTATGAGGTGAAAAATAGAATGTGCGGATTTATAGGCTATATTAATGGAACAAATGTAATTGATCATCATCAAACGATTGAAAATATGATGAATACAATTATTCACCGTGGACCAGATAGCGGTGGTATTCATAGTGACGATAAAGTAACGTTAGGATTCCGACGATTAAGTATTATTGACTTGTCAGATGTGGCAAACCAACCATTGTACAGTGCAGATGGTAACATTGTTCTTGTATTTAATGGAGAAATCTTCAACTTCCAAGAGCTGCGTGAAGATTTAATTGCAAAGGGACATACATTTAAAACACAATCTGATAGTGAAGTTATTATTTATGGTTATGTGGAGTATGGTGTAGAGTTTGTTAAGCAATTACGAGGTATGTTTGCATTCTGTATTTGGGATAAAAAGAATGATTTACAATTCATTGCTCGTGATGGCTTTGGTATTAAGCCATTGTATTACTCAGAAAATACAACAGATAGTACCTTTATTTTCGGTTCAGAAATTAAGTCCTTCTTACCCCATCCATCCTTTATAAAAGAATTAAACAAAAATGCTCTTCGTCCATATTTAACTTTCCAATATTCATCAATGGATGAAACCTTCTTTAAAGGTGTTTTTAAACTACCACCAGCGCATTATATGTTAATTCAAAGTGGGAAAAAGAAAATTGTGCAATACTGGGATAAAAAATTCCATGCGAAAGAGGCACCAATTGAAAAATATGTAGAGGACATTCGTTCTACAGTAAGAGAATCAGTTGAGGCACATCAAATCAGTGATGTAAAGGTTGGTTCATTCCTATCAGGGGGAATTGATTCAAGTTATATTACGGCATTACTGTGTCCAGATAAATCCTTCTCTGTTGGTTTTTCTGACTATGAAGATATGTTTAATGAAACAAACCTAGCAAAAGATTTATCAGATACATTAAACATTCAAAATGAGCGTAAATATATAACAGCTGATGAATGCTTTGAGGCATTACCAAAAATTCAATGGCATATGGACGAGCCGCAATCTAATCCATCTTCTGTACCGTTATACTTCCTTTCAGAGCTTGCTTCAAAGGACGTAACAGTCGTCCTTTCAGGTGAAGGCGCGGATGAAATTTTTGGCGGCTACTCATGGTATCAAAACTCAGGGAAAATGCAACAATACGAAAAAATTCCTTTTGGTATTCGTAAAGCATTCCGAGGTATTGCAGAAGCATTACCTAAAAATCAATACACAAGCTTCCTTGTAAAAGGCGGTCAAACTGTGGAAGAACGTTTTATAGGTGAAGCGGTTGTCTGGGATGAAGAAGATGCATTAAATGTATTAAAGCCAGACTATAAAAATGGTCCATCTGTTAAGTCCATTACAAAACGTATATATGATGAAGTACCTGGCGATGATGACGTAACAAAAATGCAGTATTTAGATTTAAATCTATGGATGCCAGGCGATATTTTATTGAAAGCAGATAAAATGAGCATGGCGCATTCAATTGAATTACGTGTACCATTTTTAGATAAAGAAGTAATGGAATTAGCCAAGGACATTCCATCACGATATCGTGTCAACGACATTGATACGAAATATGTACTTCGTCAAGCAGCTCATCAGGAATTACCAGAAGAATGGGCAAAACGTCCAAAGCTGGGCTTCCCAGTGCCAATCCGTCATTGGCTGCGTGAAGAGAAATACTACAACATGGTAAAAGAGATGTTTACAACTGATTTTGCCAATAAATTCTTTGATACAAAGCAATTAGTAGGCTATCTCGATGAGCATTATGAGGGTAAGGCAAATCGAGGACGTTATATTTGGACTGCCTATGTATTCTTAGTATGGTACAAACAATTTTTTGTGGACATGTAATAGCTTTTGAGTCGGTGGAGGTTTTTTAATCTCCACCGATTATTTTGAGCATTTTATTCTTAGTGGGTAGAAACTTACTGTCTTTTTGATGGAATCGTCTATAGATAGAACTTTTTGATGGAATAATGCGTCTGTTTACCTATAAATATGTTAAGATTACAATTGGTTTACTTATATTGTGCTTATAATTTATATTTGACAGCGTTTGCATGCTGCTAAAGAAGTGGAAATTGCTTGAGATTGAGTAACCTGCTCAGGTAACCAGTAAATCTGCTCAGTTGACTGGCAAAACTGCTCAGGTACCAAGTAAATCCGCTCAGTAGACAGTCAGAACTGCTCGGGTACCAAGTAAAACTGCTCAGTAGACAGGCAGAACTGCTCGGGTACCAAGTAAAACTGCTCAGTAGACAGTCAGAACTGCTCGGGTATCCAGTAAACTGCTCAGTCTACAGTCAGAACTGCTCGGGTATCCAGTAAACTCTCTCAGTGGACTAGTAGAACTGCTCGAATACCAAGTAATATCACTCAGTAAGCAGCTAACTCGCTTAGATACCAATAAATCTGATTATAGTGAATATTTTCCAAATGTTATTCTGTGTGTTACGATGAAATTATTGATTTTACGATGAATGGATGGGTACAATGTCCAATTTAATGAAAGGTACTGCGATATTAACAATGGGGATGTTTTTATCGAAAGTACTCGGATTAATTTATATTTTTCCGTTTTATGCAATTGTGGGTGAGGAAAATATTGCACTCTATCAATATGCATACATTCCCTATTCGATTATGCTGGCAGTAGCCATCTCGGGAGCGCCAATTGCTGTATCTAAGTTTGTTTCTAAATATAATGCCATTGGTGATTATCAATCAGGTCGCAAGCTTATGAAATCAGGCATACTGATTATGATGATAACTGGTCTGGCCGCATTTACTGCCCTTTTTATATTAGCTACACCAATAGCGGGTCTTGTCATTAAAAGTGATGAGCAGGCATTTACAGTCGAGCAAATTGCTTCCGTTATTCGTTGGGTTAGCTTTGCTTTAATTGTTGTACCATTTATGAGTCTTTGGCGTGGATTTTTCCAAGGTTATGACAAAATGGAGCCTACAGCAGTTTCACAATTGGTTGAACAAATTGTTCGTATTGTTGTGTTATTAGGTGGATCATTTCTAGTAGTAGTTGTCTTTAATGGCAAACCACAAACAGCCGTTTCCTTTGCAGTATTCGCTGCCTTTATCGGGGCTATTGGCGGATTGATGGTGCTCTATTATTATTGGAAAAAATATCAACCTGAATTTAACTTATTGCGCAGTCAGAGTGTTACATCTACCCAACTGCCAATGTCCAATATTTATAAAGAAGTTATTACGTATTCCATTCCAATGGTATTCGTAGGTATTGCCAATCCATTATTCCAACTAGTGGATATGTTAACGTTTAACGGTGCAATGACATCCATAGGCTTAGCAGAGGTAACCGATAAGTATTTATCAATGATAAACTTTACAACACATAAGGTTGTGATTATTCCGGTTATGCTAGCAACAGGTTTTTCGATGGCGTTAGTACCGACGATTACTAAGTATTTTACACAGGGTGAATATTTATCACTGCGACATGCAATGGATAAGACCTATCAAATATTAATTTTTATTACATTACCTGCTGTAGTAGGTATTTCGTTGTTAGCGAATGAAATATACTTTATGCTCTATTCTGAAAGTGAAATGGGGGCTACTATTTTAGCTCACTATGCGCCTGTTGCTATTTTATTTGCATTGTTCCAAGTAACAGCAGCTTTATTACAGGGAATTGACTTCCAAAAATGGATTGTCTTTAGCTTATTATCGGGTATTTTTGTCAAGCTAGCGATTAACATTCCTTTAATTCGATGGATTGAGGCTGATGGAGCCATTCTTGCCACAGCAATTGGCTATGGTGTTTCAATTATTATTAATATGTTAGTACTAAGAACAGCACTAAATTACAAATCAGAGATGGTTCTTCGCCGTGTCATGCTCATCTCTATTTTGACTCTAGCAATGGTAATAAGTGTATTGATCGTGCATAAGCTGTTAGGCTTAGTGATGGGGCCAGTAGATGGAAAATTCTCTGCATTTGTTTACTCAGTTATCTGTGCTGGCGTAGGCGTTGGGGTATACGGTTATTTATCTTTACGTCTAGGCTTAGCTCAGAAACTACTCGGTGAACGACTAACAAAAATTACGAACAAACTTGGAATTAAATAGGAGGATTTATGCGTTTAGATAAATTGCTATCAAATATGGGGTATGGGTCACGCAAGGAAGTGAAGCAGCTTCTTAAGCAAAAGGCAGTAACTGTAGATGGTGCATATGTAAAGGATGCAGCATTACATGTAGACCCTGAAAAACAAGATGTTTCCGTTTTTGATGAACGTGTTGTTTATACAGAATTTGTATACTTTATGATGAATAAACCTCCTGGCGTTATTTCTGCAACAGAGGATGTACAAGATGACACGGTCATTGATTTGTTAGAGCCCTTACATCAACATTTTAAGCCTTTTCCAGTTGGGCGTTTAGATAAAGATACAGAAGGATTACTGCTACTAACGAATGATGGTCAGCTAGCGCATAATTTATTATCACCCAAAAAACATGTGCCTAAAGTTTACTATGCACAAATAGCAGGACTCGTGACAGAGGAAGACTGCAAAAAATTTGCACAGGGTGTAGAGTTGGACGACGGTTATATGACTAAACCAGGGGAGCTCAATATCTTAAAATCTGATCTTCAATCGGAAATCGAGCTAACCATTCAAGAAGGTAAGTTTCATCAGGTGAAGCGTATGTTTGAGTCAGTTGGTAAACGTGTTACCTATTTAAAACGTTTATCAATGGGAAGTCTAAAGCTTGATGACAATTTAGCTTTGGGAGAATATAGAGAATTAACTACAAAAGAACTAGATGACTTACAAAATAGGGATTAATAAGTACCTTGATGCTAACACAAATTAGTATCGAGGTATTTTTATATACATTCATAAACCAGTCACTGTATAATATAATGTAACCTTTAATAAGTTTATTATTTAGTCTTTAGAACTAATTTCAAAAAACTTCAGAAAAATGATTGTGGGAAAATAATAGAGGATACGTGCATGAAAAACCTTAGAATTAAATTATTAATCTCTTTAATTGCCTTTGCCCTAATATTGGTTGCAGTGATTTCTTATGTAAACAGGCAAATACTAGTGGCAGATATCGAACAACAAGAATTCATGAATAGGGCGTTAATTGAAAATCATATTTTGACTGATATGCAAACTGTAGATAATGCGCATTTTTATTTTGATCAAAATCTCTCAGATAAGATGGAGCAAGTACTCCGAAAGCTAGTTACATATTATGAAGAAAATCCAAAAGTGGCAACATGGGATTTACAAAAAATAAAAAACGAGAATGGCATGGATGTATACATAATTGATCAATCCAATACGGTTATTTATACAACTTTTGAAAAAGATAAAGGATTAAACTTTTCCTTATGCTGTAAACGATTTTCTACTCTACTAGATGAGCGTCGAACGAGTGGAGAATACTATAATGATGGTATAGATATCTCGACGACTACTGGAGGATATCGGAAGTTTGGTTATTTAGCGACACCTGATAAGAAATATTTATTAGAGCTAGGCATTGATTTATTAAATGATCCTGTCTTTCAAACCTTTAATTTTGGGAAGACCTCGAACTATTTAGTTGATAAATATACGGATTTAATAGAAGTGCAAACAATAAATGCGGGTGGCGTTTTCTTTGACGATTCAAAACCCGCTAAAATTACGGTGAAGGATCAAACAGCAATATTTCAAGAACATTTTGAGCTAGCTAAAAAGTCGATGAAGCCAACAAAATTTCAAAAGAAATATTCAAATGGCTATATTGAAAAGTATCGTTTTTTACCATATGAAGCCGAAACAATTCGTGGTGAATCTACGAAAAGGATAATATATGTAAAGTATGGGAATTATACAGAATTAGAGGCACTATCTAAAAATACGAAGCAGTTTTGGCTATTGCTTTGTATTGCGTTAGGAACTTCATTTATTATGCTTATAGTCATTAACAAAATCCTTTCTAAAACTATCCATCTTGCAACATATGATCCGCTAACAAATGTCTTTAATCGAGCTACTTATATTAGAAAAATGGACAATCTTTTAAGGAAACGAAAGGAGAATCAACCAGGCCTATTGTTGATAGATTTGGATAATTTCAAGCTAGTGAACGATCAGTTTGGACATGGCGCTGGCGATAAAATCCTGATCGATACTGCAAGAATTTTAAAACAGGAGGTGGGAAATAATGGCATTGTTGTGAGGTTTGGCGGAGATGAATTTGCAATTGTTTTGTATGACACAAAGACAGAAAATATGCGTCAGTTAGCCAATTCGATATTGGACAAGTTCCGTCATTATAAGCATGTAGACAATGCCAATATCGATCAATGGTCTGTCCTCTCAGTCAGTATGGGGGGAGCCATTTGTTATCATCCAGATGAGTCAGAAAGAAGCTTGTTTGAGCGTGCGGACAAGGCGTTATATCAGTCAAAAAATGCTGGTAAAGATCAATACACGAGCTTTGAAGAAGCTGAAGAGAGCTACGCTAAAGTTTAATAGTATAAAAAATGCTCCATAGCTTTTGTTAGTAAATCCAAAGGGTTCACTTCAAGCTATGGAGCGTTTTTATTGTGGCTTCAGCTTAGATTTATAGAAGAAGCAACTACATAATACAAGTGCAGCAATTACTACAAACAATGCGTTGATATAATGCGTTAACAGCCATCCACCGATAATTGGTCCAAGAAAGCCTCCTAAATTTTTGAATTGTGCAGCTCCTAAATAAGTTGCCTTTTGTGTATCAGGTGCAATCTCATCAATCATGACATTCATCGTTGGGAAGGCAAAAATTTCACCAATCGTAAAGATAATCATCGCAATAATATAAAGCGAATAGTTATTGGAGAAGCCGAACAATAATAGTCCGAATGTAAAGAACAGAACGCCTACTAAAAGAGTAGCAGTGGATGAAAAACGTTCTGATACAATACTAATTGGTAATTGGAGTAATAAAACAACCGCTGCATTTAGCGAGATAAGTAGCGAATAGAGTTTGGCACCGTCTTCAATTTTAAGCTCAATAACTTGTGGCAATGTTGAATCGAATTGAGAATAGCCAATATTGATTAAAATGGCTCCAAAAATAAAGCTTAGTAGAACACGATTTGTTAATAATAATGAAAAGGTTTGTAGTATTTTTGTTTGTGTTGTAGCTTTTGGCTGTTGCATTTCGTAACGATTCAGCACGAAAAATAAAAATACAGCATAAACAATATACATAATTCCTGTTAGCATAAATGGAATACTTGGACTAGACAATTGAGCAATATAAACACCAATGATCGGACCAATAACCGCTGCTATGTTAATAGCCGTATAGCGAAGAGAAAATAATCTTTTTCGTTTGTCAGCAGGTGTAAAATCAATCATTAATGCTTGTGTCGAAGGTTCAAAGAAAGAACGGCAAAGTCCATTCAAAGCATTGAATAATACAAAATACCAAACTGCATGAGCCGTTGCAAAGCCAAAGAATACAAGACTCCAAATAATAATCGTCAGCAGAATAACACTTTTTCTACCAAAACGATCTGTTAGGTAACCACCAAAAAATCCGCCAATAGTAGAAATGAGTGGAGCAATACCAATTGTCAACCCGATTTGTAAAGGGGAGGCTTCAATTTCATTATGTAAATAGATTGCTAAAAAGGGCATTGCCATAAAGCTTGCAATACGTGTGAAAATCGTTCCGCCAAGAATAATCCAAACTAATGGATGAAACATCTTAGACAATTTCATATTAAATCCTCCTCTCAACATGTAGAATGTTTCGAGTTTAACGGATTGTTAAGCAACTGTAAATAGTCAAAATAATGAAGGTGAGGATTGATGGTAAGAAACGTAAGTGAAATGGGAATGCTTTTGTTTTCAGATAGTTGAGTGGAATGAGGCTTTAATTGAACATTCCTTTCTCATAATTGAGCAAAAAGAGGAGTTTTCAATTGTCTAAAAAATGACTAACAAAAAAGAATGACCCCGACGAAAGGCCATTCTTTTTCCATACTCAATGCTTTACGTACTCAACGTAAAACTAAGACGTCATTTTAACTTTTTTCTTCGTCGTTGTCCATTTGCCTCGACTTGGACTCATTACCAAATCGTTAAAGGCTAACACGTTCAAATCTCTTTGAACGGTGCGAGGAGTGATACTAAACTCTTCGACTAAATCCTGTGTAGACACGGTTCCTTTGTCTAAAATAAACATGTACACGTCTTTAATACGATTAAGCATTCGATCAGTAGTTGGTTTCATTAAATGAACCACTCCTTCATCTTAATTCTCTTGGCAAAGACTAGCGGACGACAATATGTGCGGAGTGCACTTAGGCTGATAAGTAGCTGCCTTAGACATCCCCTTTTCTATTTTTATATTCAGAACAATTATTCTGATAACTTTATTATATAGAAAAATTAGTTGATTTTCTAGTGAATGCAAGAGAAATTTACAATAAAAACAAAAAATTTATACTGTATTTTGTGGGAATGCGTGAAAAACATGCTATATGTGGTAGTCTTAGTAGTTGATACTGAAAATAGTTGTCAGAAAGATGATTGTTCTATATGTTGTAAGGTGTAGAATAATGTTTAACTTGATTCAGCAAATCTTTACTGTGCGAAAGTATAATGACAGCAGCAGATCTTTACTGTACGAAAGCGTAGCGACAGTAGCAGATCTTTACTGTACGAAAGCATAGCACAGGTACAGAATACTCCCACCTCTAAAGGCGGCGAGATAAATGCTGTTTTATTACGCTGGGGCGTAATTGATAATTTGGAGGAGGTATATCATATGGATTGGTTACAAGTTGCAAAAGAAAGGCAAGATGAATTAATACAAGAGTTACAGGAGCTTGTGCAAATTAATAGTGTTTTGGATGAGGAAACGATCACTTCTGAAGTTCCTTTTGGTGATGGTCCACTTAAAGCACTGGAATGGTTGCTAGCTAAAGGTCAGGCTGAAGGGCTATTAACGAAAAATGTCGATAATTATGCTGGACACATTGAAATGGGTACTGGTGAAGATGTATTAGGTATTTTATGTCATGTTGATGTTGTCCCTATTGGGGATGAAGCTGATTGGACATACCCGCCATTTAGTGGCACCATTGCAGATGGAAAATTATATGCTCGTGGTGCGATTGATGATAAAGGTCCAACAGTAGCTGCGTGGATGGCCATAAAACTTGTTAAGGATGCAGGTATTCAGCTTAATAAAAGAGTGCGTATGATTATTGGTACGGATGAAGAAACAGGCTTCCGCTGTGTCGACCACTACTTTAAACGGGAGGAAATGCCGTCAATAGGTTTTGCACCAGATGCGGATTTCCCGCTCATTAATGCTGAAAAGGGCATTGCAGAGCTTGTGTTCTCTCAAAATAAAATAGGTGATGCAACGAAAGAACAGCTACTACTATTTAATGCTGGAAAGCGCCCAAATATGGTACCTGATTTTGCAGAAGCGAAGGTTCAGTTTGTTTCTCAACGGTTCGAACTGAATTTTCAAACATTTTTAAGCAAAAATCAGCTAGAAGGCACTTTATTAATAGAGGGTTCTCGCTATATAATAACTATCAAAGGTAAAGCAGCCCATGCAATGGAGCCAGAAAAAGGTGTCAATGCAGCTGTTTATCTTGCAGCATTTTTACAACAAGAATTGACGACAGAGGCAAGTAAGCAATTTGTCGACTTTATCGCAGATGTTTTTTACCAAGACCATTATGGTCATCAATTAAATTTACAATTTGAGGATGAAATGTCTGGGAAAACAACATTAAATCCAGGTATTGTAAGCTATGATGTGGCTAAAGGCGGCAGTTTGGTAATCAGTATGCGTTATGCTGTCACATATCCATTTGAAAAGAAAATTACGGCTGCACAACGCTTCACTGTGACGAAAGGTTTTTCATTGGATATTCGGGATGACTCGAAACCTCATTATGTAAGTGAAAATGATCCATTCATTCAAACACTAACGGAAATCTATAGACGTCAGACAGGTGATTATGAAACACCACTGCTTTCTACAGGTGGCGGTACGTATGCACGTGTGATGAAAAAGGGTGTAGCATTCGGTATGTTATTCCCAGGTGAACCTGATGTAGCGCATCGTGCGGATGAGTTTGTTGTCGTTGAAAACCTAGTCAGAGCAGCAGCTATATATGCTGAAGCAATTGTTGAACTTGCAGGAAGAAAATAACTCAAATATGAAAAGGATGAGCGAAACATGGCATATTCATTATGGAATGATCAAATCGTTGAAGAAGGATCTATTACAGTATCACCAGAAGATAGAGGTTACCAATTTGGTGACGGAATTTATGAAGTAATCAAAGTTTATAACGGAAACATGTTCACAGCACAGGAACATATAGATCGTTTCTACGCAAGTGCCGATAAAATTCGTCTAGTCATTCCTTATACAAAAGATGTATTACACAAATTATTACATGAACTTATTGAAAAAAATAATTTAGACACAGGTCATGTTTACTTCCAAATCACACGTGGTGCAATTTCTCGTAATCATATCTTCCCAGATGCAAGTGTTCCAGCAGTATTAACTGGTAATGTAAAAGCTGGCGAGCGCGCCTATGAAAATTTTGAAAAAGGCGTAAAGGCAACTTTTGTTGAGGATATTCGTTGGTTACGTTGTGATATCAAATCATTAAATTTACTTGGTGCAGTATTAGCAAAACAAGAAGCATCAGAAAAAGGCTGCTATGAAGCTATTTTACATCGTGGAGACATCGTAACTGAATGTTCTTCAGCGAATGTTTATGGTATTAAAGATGGTAAGCTATATACACACCCAGCAAATAATTTCATTTTAAACGGTATTACACGCCAAGTGATTTTAAAATGTGCTGAGGAAATTAATCTAACAGTGATTGAAGAGCCGATGACGAAAGCAGATTTATTAACAATGGATGAAATCATTGTATCATCAGTATCTTCTGAAGTTACTCCTGTTATTGATGTGGATGGCAAGCAAATTGGTGCTGGAGTTCCGGGTGAATGGACTCGTAAATTACAGCAAGCTTTTGAGGCTAAATTACCACTTTCAATTAATGCTAAGTAAATATTTCGAGAGAACTACCCTGATTTTGGTTTATACCAAGCTATTAGGGTAGTTCTTTTATCTTGATTCAGCAGATGTCATAGATTTTGAGGAAGAACTATTCGAGCGAGCTCAAAAAAATCCAGACGCAATTACACTGTGGCGTAATTTATTTTTCGTAAAAGGTATAGGTGTGGGAAAAGTGATCGTTTGCTGATTGAAGTTTTACATTATAGAGCAAATTATGGATGTTTTCTCCTGTACCGTCATGTAAAATAAATAAGATAGATTAAAACTATAGAGATTTATATTTGGAAAGCAAATGTCGATGTAATAAAAGCGAAGCGATTAACTTCCTTCATTCAAAAAGGAATGATTACATAGAGGGCAAGTAAGAATGGAGTGACCGTAAAATGGCACAATTAGTGAAATTACAAGATTATATTTCACGTTATCAAATTGACTTAGCAAGATATCCCACACAATTTGTGCGTTTAAAGAAAAATCAGTGGGAGCGTGTCAAAAGACAGTGGGAGCTTGGAGAAGATATTACTGAATGGCAGCATACTGATTCTGTTGCTGAACAAGAACCCTTTGAGGAAAAAGAACGCTTTTCTTTATTAAAAAAATTATTTGCTGGACGTCACAAGGAAGAAAAAGAAGATATTGAACAACTCGAAATTTCAAATGAATTAGTCAGTGATGAGGACAGTATTCCAGAAGAAGAAACAACATTAACATTTGAACCGAAAATTGTCTATGCACCACAGTCTATCCATGAACTAAAACGAATGTTTATCGATCAATTTTTCCATTTTCAGATGAAATGGGCGAGTTCAACATTACGTGAAAAATCATATGTCGATCCTCGTTTTATGCGTGATTCCTTACTACGTAATTTGTTGCAGCAATTACCTGATAATTATTTACTTTTTTATTACCCGATTTTACAAATAAGAAAAGCACCCATAGAACTTGATGTTGTCCTAATGTCACCAACAGAATGTATTTGTATTACTGTATTAGAAGCGGAGAATCAGGCAGTTTACGTGGGAGGCAGTGATCGATTCTGGATTAAAAAGGTAGGAACAAAGGATTCTAAGGTCCTGAATCCAACGATTAATTTAAGTCGTATGGAATCTGTATTAACGCAATTATTTAAGCAGGACAATATTGACATGCCAATTCGTAAAGTTGTTTTAACACGTAATGGTTATTTTGACTATCCGGGATCACCATATGGTATACAATTTATTGATTATCGTAATTATGGAGGATGGATGGAGTATTTAAAAAAGGTATCCTCTCCAATGAAGCATATGCAAATTCGTGCTGCCCAAACGATTTTAAATAATGTACAAACGACATCCTTTAATCGGGATATTTGGCAGCAATCTTCTCAACAAACTGAGGATTAATGCATGCAAGTATTATTTATTGTGAATGAGGCAGCAGGTAATGGAAAAGGTAAGAAGGTTTGGCGTCAGCTTCAACGTCATTTAACAATCGGCTATCAAGTTGTCTTCACAGAATATGAAGGACATGGACAAAAACTTGCAAAGCAATGGGCTCAAAATGCGCAAACAAAAAAACTATTGGTTATTGTTGGCGGTGATGGCACGATACATGAGGTTGTTAGTGGTGTTGTACATAATGAATATATAATTATTGGTGTTGTGCGTGCTGGCTCTGGGAATGATTTTGCTCGATATTTCACAACATTTCAAAATGCTCTACAAATTGAAACTTATATACAGGCAAATATGTCTAGCCTTTCGATGGATGCTGGTACCATTCAGCTTGGAGCACTTCAGCGTGAGATATTTGTTAATAATGCGGGTGTAGGCTTTGATGCTTTTGTTACAAAGCACATTAATAAATCTCGTTTGAAGTTTTATCTCAATAAAATAGGGCTTGGAAAGTTATCCTATGCTGCAGCTGTAGTTAGAGGATTATTTAGCTTTGAACGCTTTGATGTAACTATTCGTACAAACAATCAACAATGGCAGTTCCAGCGGACATGGTTTGTCGCGATGAGTAATCATCCTTATTTCGGAGGAGGCATGAAAATCTCTCCTTGCTCCAAACCTAATGATGGGAAAATAGAACTAACAATCGTTCATGGTATTTCACGTCTTAAGTTATTACTTGTATTTATTACTGTATTTTTTGGTAAGCATACTAAATTCAAAGAAATCACATTTTTACAAGGCAATGCATTTGAAATATTGCTGCAATCACAGCATGTTGATTGTCATACAGATGGTAACTATATTGGGGAAATTGATCATGGAACAAACATCTATTGTGCTGTTCAACGTGAAGCTTGGCATGTTGTAGCAGAAAAAGCTAATAATATCATTTCGCAATAATTTCATGCGAATTTTATAGTAATACGTTATACTATAAAAAATCAATAATTTTACATGAAAGAAATGAGGAAGAAAATTGAGATTAAGAAATAAGCCTTGGGCGGAGGAAATGATTACAAGTCATCCAGAGGTGATTGTTCCAAATCCTGAAGACTTTAAAGGAAATTGGCAGACTGTTTTCGGCAACGACAACCCGCTGCATATTGAGGTAGGTACTGGAAAAGGACAATTTGTTACTGGTATGGCCTTACAAAATCCTGATATTAATTATATTGGCATTGAGCTTTATGACAGTGTCATTGTATGTGCTTTGGAAAAAATTATAGAGGCTAAATCTCCAGCGAATTTACGATTATTAAAAGTAAATGGCGCAGATTTATATAAATATTTCGTAAAAAATGATGTAGATCGTGTGTATCTGAATTTCTCAGATCCTTGGCCGAAAACGCGTCATGCAAAGCGACGTTTAACGCATGGGGATTTTTTGAAATTATATGAGTCGATTTTAGTGGATAATGGGGAGATCCATTTTAAAACGGACAACCGTGGTTTGTTTGAGTATTCATTAACTAGTATTTCTGAATATGGTATGTTGCTAAAGTATGTATCACTCGACCTACATGCGGATATGCCTGAGGATAATGTTATGACTGAGTATGAGCAGAAATTTTCTGCTAAAGGACAGCCAATTTATCGTCTAGAATCGCAATTCATTACTAAATAGGGGGAGTATGGATGGATCAGTTACAGTTTCACAATATGTCATTATCATGGCTAAATGGGGGTGTCACTTGCCTTGATGGCGGTGCTATGTTTGGAGTCGTGCCAAAACCACTTTGGTCACGCAAATATCCAGTAAATGAAAAAAATCAAGTTGAGTTACCAACTGAGCCAATTTTAATTCAATTTGAAGGTAAAAATTATCTTGTTGATACAGGTGTTGGCTTTAACAAATTAAATGAAAAGCAGCTTCGTAATTTTGGTGTTACTGAAGAATCAACATTATTGGATAGCTTACAGGAGCTAGGATTAACAACGGCAGATATTGATGCAATATTAATGACGCATTTGCATTTCGATCACGCTGGCGGTTTAACGCGATGGGAAGATGATGTACTTGTACCAACTTTCCCGAATGCCAAAATTTTCGTGACGAAAATTGAATGGGATGAGATGCGAGAACCAAATATGCGCTCAAAAAATACGTATTGGAAAGAAAACTGGGAGCCTGTTCAGCATTTAGTTGAAACGTATGAAGGTACGCTTGAGGTAGTGCCTGGTATAGAAATGATTCATACTGGCGGTCATAGTGATGGACATGCTGTTATTAAATTAACTCAAAATGGTGAAGTGCTGCTGCATATGGCAGATATCATGCCAACACATGCACATCAAAATCCATTATGGGTTTTAGCGTATGATGATTATCCAATGGCAAGTGTCTTTGCAAAGGAACGTATTATGAAAGAAGCACTAGCAAATGGTTATGGTTTTATTTTCTATCATGATGCATATTATCGTATGATTAAGTGGGATGAAACAGGTAAGGAAATAGTTGATAAACTTGAGCGTAGCAGACAAGCTGTCATTACATTTTAATAAGTAAAGAGCGTGCAAACTTAACCGTTTGCACGCTTTTTAATTTATCTTGATTTAACAGAATACTCTTACCTCTATTTCAGTGGGATAAAACACCTGCTGAAATAAAGGAACTGAGGCTAAAATCTTCACGCCTGGGTGACCAACATCGTGTTGCTGCCGCTGCGTTAGCACTACGCTTTCGCACAAAAAACATCTGTTGGCCTAAAGTCTCTAGAGGATGTCACAAATTTTGTAAAGGAGCCTTTCAAGCGAGCTCGATAAAATCCAGATGTAATTACGCTGGGGTCTAATTAATTGGAATGAATAGTTTTTCTCCTTGCGTCCTGTTTAAATAGATTTCTACAAAGCGAATAATGGTAGGATTTATTATGTCGAAGTATTGGTGATTAATTGTCTATACCTTGCTTTTTTGACCTTTTTCCGTGAACATTTTGGAAAATATGATACACTTAAAAACGATACTAAAACATAAAAGAGAGTTGAAATTACATGGCAATTGAGCAACCATTTTTACCGATATTATTAGGGTCAGATATGAATGCATACGGTATGGCACGAGCATTTTATGAGGCATATGGCATAAAGCCACTTGTATTAGGACGTTCACATTTAACAGCTACACAAGATAGTCATATTTTAGATTTTCAGGAGATAGACCGCTTAAATGAACAGGATGTATTTGCACCCGCCCTTGAACAGGTAGCAAAAAAATATGCTAATAAAAAGCTACTACTATTAGCCTGTGGTGATGATTACGCAAAGCTTATTATTAAAAATAAGCCAGCACTGCAGGAGCATTTTACAGTGCCTTATATTGATGAATCGCTGATGGATGAAATTTTGTTAAAAGAAAATTTCTACAAAATGTGTGATAAGTACAATTTTAAGTACCCAGGTACTACGACAGTTACAGCTGATAATTATGAAAATTTTACACCACCATTCGATTATCCGATTATTCTAAAGGCTTCGAATTCGGTTGAATATTGGGCATGTAAATTCCCTGGTAAGAAAAAAGTTTTTGTTGCATATGATGAAGATGAAAAAACAGCTATTTTAAAAGCAATCTATAGCTCAAGCTATCAGGATACAATGATCATTCAGGAATTTATTCCAGGTGATGATTCGTATATGCGTGTATTAAATGCCTATGTTGGCAAAGACGGCAAAGTTAAGCTAATGTGTTTAGGTAATCCAATTTTAGAAGAGCACTCGCCAGAGGGAATTGGCAGTTACGCAGCCATCGTTACCACATATGATAAAGAGTTACTGGATCAGGTACGTTCCTTCTTAGAGGATATCGGTTATACAGGCTTTGCTAACTTTGATATGAAATACGATGTTCGTGACAAACAGTATAAGCTTTTTGAAATTAACTTACGTAATGGACGCTCAAGTTATTATGTAACAGCAAGTGGTCATAATTTAATGAAGTATGTAGCTGACGATCATATGTTAAATATTGAGCAGGATTTAACATATGTACAGGACAAGCATTTATGGATGATTATTCCTAAAGGGGTATTATTCAAGTATGCATCCAATGAAAAGCTTAAGCTAGAAGCGAAAAAATTAATTCGTGAAGGAAAATATACAAATTCTCTCTATTTTAATGAGGATTTGAATGCCAAGCGTTGGGTCAAGCTAACGTTAAATAATTTGAATTATTATCGAAAGTATAAAAAATACTTTAATAATAAAGGACTATCCGAGTAAAACAAAGAAGCCATCTCATTCAACTGAGATGGCTTCTTTGTGTAAAAGAGATGGCTATACTTCTATTAGGTCTACCACTACACCAGAACGGGCATCCGCGGCAAATTCAAATGTTTGCATTTCTCCCGCATGCATACGAGAGATTCCTCCACGATATACTGGTATTGTCATAATGCCATTTGTGAAATCGTCTGTTTTCATATAAATCCAAGACCCATCGATGGGTGCATCTTTTTTAAATTCCTTTTTTATGTTTTCAAGTACTTGTCCTGCGGGTACATATGGAGAAACTTTTTCACTTGCTTCTTTAATAATGACTGCGGCAGCTAGACCAGTTGCGACACCAATTAAAAAATCACGTAATTTCATGCTTCTTTCCTCCTTTTTCTATATCTTCATTTTAGCATAGGACAGGGAGTGAATGCACGTTCACACTTTAGCGGTTTTAGTAAATGTATCAATATTTCGAAATCGGAAATAAATATGATACAATAGGCAAGGAAGAATATTCTACTTCGTGGGGAGAGAGTCATCATGAATGAGGAAACAAAGAATTTATTTAAAACATTAACAGAATTGCCAGGTGCTCCTGGGAACGAGCATGCTGTTCGTGCGTTCATGCGTACTGAGTTAGAAAAATACTCGGATGAAATCGTTCAGGACAATTTAGGGGGTATATTTGGTGTAAAGCATAGCGAAATTGCTGATGCACCAAAAGTATTGGTTGCTGGTCATATGGATGAAGTAGCATTTATGGTTACGTCGATTACAGATAATGGCATGATTCGCTTTCAAACGCTAGGCGGATGGTGGAATCAGGTAATGCTGGCACAACGCGTTGAAGTGTTTACGAAAAATGGAGCAATACCTGGTGTAATTTCATCGATTCCACCACATCTATTAACAGATGCTGAGCGTTCAAAGCCAATGGAAATTAAAAACATGCTAATAGATGTTGGTGCTGATAATAAAGAAGATGCGATTGCTCTAGGTGTTCGACCAGGACAATCAATTATTCCTATTTGTCCATTTACACCAATGGCTAATCCAAAAAAAATTATGGCAAAGGCATGGGATAATCGCTATGGATGTGGATTGGCAATCGAGTTAATGAAGGAAGTTCAACATGAAAAACTTGGAGTCCATTTATATTCTGGGGCGAACGTAATGGAAGAAGTTGGCTTACGCGGTGCTCAAGTATCTGCAAACATGATTAAACCTGATTTATTCTTTGCCTTAGATGCTTCTCCAGCGAATGATATGTCAGGAGAAAAAAATCAATTTGGTCAATTAGGTAAAGGGACTTTATTACGTATTCTTGACCGTACAATGGTTACTCATCGAGGAATGCGTGAATTCATCTTAGATACAGCTGAATCTAATCATATACCGTATCAGTATTTTGTGTCACAAGGAGGCACAGATGCAGGTCGTGTGCACACAGCAAATGACGGAGTGCCAAGTGCAGTTATTGGTATTTGCTCACGTTATATTCACACTTCTGCTTCTATTATTCATATTGATGACTATGCTGCTGCAAAGGCTCTAATTGTAGAATTAGTGAAAAAAGCAGATCGTTCGACATTAGAGACGATCCGCGCTAATGTATAATATAGGATGAAAAGATGCCTTAAAGGGCATCTTTTTCTATGTAAAGAAAGAGGTATTTAGACATGTATATCGCTATTGGTACAACAAACAAAGCAAAGATAGAAGCCGTTGAAATAATTGTTAGAAAACATTTAGATAATCCAACGTTTACTTATATTAAGGCTGCATCACAAGTGTCTAATCAACCTATGACTCATGAAGAAACAAGATTAGGTGCAATCAATCGAGCTAAAAATGCAATGATTGAAACTAGTGCTCAATTATCATTTGGCTTAGAAGGCGGCGTAACAGAGATTGATGGTTTAATGTATGTTTGTAATTGGGGGGCCCTTGTTGTAGCAAATGGCACAACCTATACGGCTGCTGGTGCACAAATACTATTACCAGAATCGATTGCCCAGGAAATAAGAGCAGGTAGAGAATTAGGTCCTGTGATGGAGCAATTTACTCAGCAAAGAGATATTCGTCAGGGTGTAGGCGCGGTGGGTATTTTTACACAAGGGTTAGTAAGCCGCCAGGTGATGTTTGAACATATTGTCTCTCTTTTGATTGGTCAATATTTGTTCACATTAGCACATAAATAGTTCGAGAGAATTAGTGATAATGGAATAGTGAAGTTGCAACTTTGCAAGAATTTTTTTAAAATAGAGAAAAAGTTTGCAATGAAAGGAAGAGAGACATGTCTCATACATGGCTACGTGCAGCAGGATTAATGCTTGTGCTGTTGGGACTTTCTGGCTGCAATCAGTCTGTTGATGACCAAATTAGCAATGGGCTTCAAATAACAGAAACAGTTTTTGCAGAGGAGCCTGCGGAGCATACAGATAAAATTGGGAATGTAGAATTATACTTACCTTCTCACTTTAAAGTTGAAGATAGCTCAGATTCATATAATATATTAATAGCAAAGGGAAAAGAAAGTTTTATTCTGTTCATTAATGACCGTGAAGACACGGATAGTAAACTTTATTATAATCTGCTAAAAGAGGATAGTTCGAGAGAAATTATTAAAGAAAATACCTATGAAAAGAATGGCATTTTCGGTTTCTCTGCTGTTTCTAAAACTGATAATGAGAATGAATTTGAGCTAATTGTAAGCAGTGGTGGTATAAAAATGACAACTATTTCTCAGGCAAAAAGTATAGAAGAGAATTTATCAGAGATGACGAAAATCGTGCATTCGGTTAAGATTAAATAATTGGATAGTTTTGAACAGTACGGTTCACAAACAGGTGAACCGTTTTCATTTCGATTTCCTAGAGCTTAAGAGGCAAGGAACAAGAAGGTATTATCTGTTTAACTATAGCAATTACACTAAATGAAATGTAGAGAAGGATGTGAGCAAGGTGAAACAGATTAAATCGGAGCAACTTGTCTCCCTATTAAAACAACGTTTAAATGAAGAAAAATTCGATTTTGAATTTAATAAGAAGCATGATAAATTGCGCTTGAACCATAAAAAAACTGGTAAAGGAATGGAACTATCTCTTCCAGGTATTTTAGCGAAGTATAATGAAAAGCAGGAAGCTGCAATCGATGAAGTTGTTTATACAATTGAGCAAACCTTCCAGGCGATGGAGCAAGAAAAGGTACAAGGATTCCAAGCAACTACTCAAATTTATCCTGTCATTCGCTCCACATCCTACCCCAAAGCTTCAAAAGAAGGACATGCATTCATTACTACTGAGCATACAGCTGAAACACGTATTTTTTATGCGCTTGATTTAGGAAAAACCTATCGTTTTCTAGATGTATCCATGTTAGAGGTATTAGAATTAACTGAGGAACAGATACGTGAAATGGCACGTTTTTCTGTGAAGACACTACCGACTGTTTATAAGAAAGATGAAGTGGCAGGAAATATTTTTTATTTTGTCAATGCCAATGATGGGTATGATGCAAGTCGCATCTTAAATGAGAGCTTTTTAATAGAAATGAGCACGAAAATTGAGGGGGATATGACATTATCTGTGCCACATCAGGATGTCCTAATTATAGGTGATATTCGGAATGAAACAGGGTATGATGTATTAGCACAGATGACAATGCATTTCTTTACTGTCGGAACTGTCCCGATTACCTCATTATCTTTTGTCTATGAAGATGGGGAACTAGAACCAATTTTTATATTAGCAAAAAACAGAGTGAAAAAGGAGCAAGAAAAACAATGAACGTATTTTATAACAAAGAGCATGTTGGCGATGTATTGTTAGTCCAGTTAGCAACGGAGGCAATTGTAAAAACAGAAGTAGAGCGTGCTGGTGATATTGCTATTTTAAAAGAAGCCCAAACAGGCGAAATAAAGGCATTTAACTTATTTAATGCAAGCAGCTACGTACAAACAGATGCTAAGGGTCTTGTTGAAGTAACACCTGAATTAGTAGCACAGATAGAAGCTGCTATTACTAAAAATGGGGCTGCTATTAGCTTAGATGTAGATTTTACGCCAAGATTTGTAGTGGGTCTTGTAGAAACAAAGGACAAACATCCAAATGCTGACAAATTAAGCGTTTGTACTGTAAATGTAGGTGAGGAGACATTACAAATTGTCTGTGGAGCACCGAACGTGGAAGCAGGTCAGAAGGTTGTGGTCGCAAAAATTGGTGCAGTGATGCCTTCTGGAATGCTTATTAAAGAAGGGAATTTACGTGGTGTGGATTCACATGGAATGCTGTGCTCAGCGCGCGAACTTGCTATACCAAATGCCCCTTCAGAAAAAGGGATTTTAGTGTTGCCAGAAGATGCAACAATTGGTAGTGCATTTGAAGCACCGACACGTTAAAATAAAAGATATATTCGTAAAATCGTTTTGCTGCTAAAAATGCTGGCAGCATAACGATTTTTTTGTATGGAGAGCCTCTAAATACAAGTTTCTATACCACTTTTATGGTATGCTTTTTGATATAGACATTGTGTTAGTTTACATAGACGATGCTATAAATGAAGTGTATGAGAAATGAGTGAAACAGAGTGAATTGGTTTAAAAAACAAATTAATAAATTTATAAATAAAGAAGACAGTGAATACGAATATGAGTATGAAGAAATGTATGAAAACTATGATGAACAGACTGAACAGCATGTGAAGGAAGCACCTGCATCAAAACCAAAAACTTTTCGTTTCCCGTTAATTGAGGATATGGAAACGTCACCTTCACCAACATCAACACCACAACCAAAAGAAGCATTTAATCAAATGGAAGATGATTATTATGGACAAATCGAAGACTTATCATTGCCAAAGCATTTAAATAATCATATTGTTGATTCAAGTGTTTATGATGTGGAGGTTTCTGGCATTCGGGAATTATTGGCTAATCGTTCAAAGCGGACTGGCAGAACTACCATTACAAAAAGTCAGCCTGAAGAGGGATACCGCTCAAAAGCAAGTCTTGTTTTTCGAGATGCACAAAATGAACAGCCAATACCTAAACCAAAAGAGAATAATATTTCACCTGAAAGAACGGTAGAAAATAGTATGCCTGCTAATCGAAAACGTTTTGTGCCGAGTGATGTACCATCGCCGGTTTATGGTTTTGCAAAGCCTAGTCCTATCGAACAATTATTGGATAAACGCAAGGAAGAACTCGATAAAAAGGAGTTTTCAATTCCTGCAGAACCTAAGGTTTTAAAAGAAACGACAACAAATCAGGCTTTCGAAAATATACTAGAAGAAAAAGAGCCAATTCGCCCAGTTCAGCAAGATGTCTCTGAACGATTTGAAATGCCAGATACCTTTGAAACATCAACGAAGCAACCGATTACGTTTGATGAGGATTTTTCACAAGAAATAAGCGATCCAAACGAAGTGGTGAAAGCAGAATTGCCCCTTCCGCAAACAACCTCTTTTGCTGTTGCCTTCGAAGATCAAGTAAAAGAAGCCGTTCAGCATGAATTGGATGTCGAGCAACTTACTGCGGACCAATCAGAAATTCATGTAAAAGAAGTCATTGTGGAGCAGGTTCAAATTGAAAATTCTACAATTCATATAGGTGAGGTAACAGTAGTTCAACCGGCAGTAAATGAAGTTATTGGGCAGGAAATGTTAGAAGGTCAATCATTTGACGCTATCCCTAAGCAAGATAGAAGTCGTATTCCTTTTAATGTATTAATGTTAAAAACGGATAAAGAGAAATGGCGAATTCAACAACAATCCAAAAATATAAAGCCATCTACGGTAGTTGAAAAAAAACAAGATGAGCAAAAGGAATCTTCTGAAACGATAGTTTTAGATGATGAACATCCATTGATACCATTCATACAAGAAGAAATAAAAGATGCAGTTTCTACTCAGATTATTGGATTAGAGCTAGAGGAAGAAGAAGTAACATCTCAACAGGTGGAGAAAAATGAGTCATCTATTCAAAATTCTCCAATCAATGCTTCATCAGATAGTGTCTCTGTTATTACAATGTCACCAGTAGCAACAGTGTCCAGCGTATCGACCTTAGAAAAAACAGCTATCGAAATAGATAGCCGTCATGAAATTTCAGCAACTACTGATTTGGAGGCAACATCCATCACTGAACATGAGTATCACAGTGAAAATGTTGAGTTGCTACTAAAGGAAGAGCCTGTTGAAGCGGATGATCAAGAGCAGTCTTCAAATGAAACTCTCGAAGGACAAGAGAAGGAAAATCCTCCAAAGCCTGTTCATGTGTATCAAAAGCCAACGGATGAATATTTAGAGCTACCTGAGGAAAAAACACAGGATACAGAGTGGATGGAGCAGCAGGGAGATACTTTAGTTGAAGCACTTTCTTATTTCCAAGTGTCCGCTCAAATCGAATCCATCATGCAAGGACCTGCCGTCACACAATTTGAAATAACAGTGAGTCATGGCACAAAGGTTAGTAAAATCCGTAATTTGGCAGATGATTTAAAGCTCGCATTAGCGGCGAAAGATATCCGTATCCAAGCGCCTATTCCTGGAAAGAGTTCAATTGGGATTGAGATTCCGAACCGTGTATCTCGTGCTGTTCGATTATCAGAAGTAACAAATAGTGCCTCTTTCCTTGAATCAGAATCACCACTAGAGGCTGCTTTGGGGCTGGATTTAACTGGGAAACCTGTAACCATTGATTTACGTAAAATGCCTCATGGTTTAATTGCAGGGGCAACCGGCTCAGGAAAATCAGTTTGTATAAATTCGATTTTGGTTAGTTTGTTATATAAAGCTGCTCCACATGAATTAAAGCTAATGCTAATTGACCCTAAAATGGTCGAGTTGGCACCGTTTAATCATATTCCTCATCTAGTTAGCCCTGTTATTACTGATGTTAAGGCTGCTACAGCTGCATTAAAATGGGCAGTGGAGGAGATGGAGCGGCGTTATCAACTATTTGCTCATGCAGGTGCGCGTGATATTACACGTTACAATGCATTAGCAGATAAAAATAATGAACATAGCCTTAAATTACCTTATATGCTTATAGTCATTGACGAGTTGGCTGATTTAATGATGATGTCTCCAGCAGATGTTGAGGAAGCAATTTGTCGTATTGCACAAAAGGCACGTGCATGTGGTATCCATTTAATTGTTGCGACACAAAGACCGTCCGTCGACGTGATTACAGGGCTTATTAAATCAAATATTCCTACACGTATTGCCTTTGCAGTATCTTCACAAATAGATTCTCGTACGATTTTAGATGGGCAAGGAGCGGAAAGATTACTTGGACGAGGCGATATGTTATATTTAGGGAACGGTATGTCTGCACCGGTACGATTACAGGGAACATTTGTGACTGATGATGAAATCGAGTCGATTATAGAACACGTCCGTGAGCAAGGTGAGCCTGATTATATTTTTGATCAGGAGGAGCTTTTGAAGAAAACGGAGATTTCTGCAGAGCAGGATGATTTATTTGAGGAAGTTTGCCGATTTGTGTTTGAACAGGGAGGAGCTTCTACGTCCCTTATTCAGCGTAAATACCACATTGGCTATAATCGTGCTGCCCGTTTAATTGATATGTTAGAATCTCATGGCTTTGTATCCGAGGCTAGAGGCAGCAAACCACGTGAAAGTTATATTACAGAAGAAGATTTAATTACTATGTTTGAATAAGAATTGCATGGATTTCGTATAGATTATCTGATTTACGTCGAAATTAGTATTTTTAGAAAAGTTACACATTTATCCTTGTGCATAAATAGTGCTATAATAGACAAGATGTGATGACAAGTACGTATTTTTTAGCACGTTTAAAGGTATTAATACCTAATAATTGGTGAAATAATACGGTACACTTAATAGATGATAGATGGGATATTGATATTCCCGGGGGGTTTAATTAATGACAGTTTTTCATTTCACAGGCATTAAAGGTTCTGGCATGAGTTCACTTGCACAAATCTTATTTGATGCTGGTGAACAAATACAGGGCTCAGATGTTGATAAATATTTCTTCACAGAACAGCCGTTACGTGATCGAAATATTCCAATTTTTACATTTAATTCAGAGAATATTAAAGAAGGTATGACAGTTATTGCAGGAAATGCTTTCCCTGATGACCATCCGGAGTTAGTGCGTGCACGAGAAATTGGTGTAGAGATTATACGCTATCATAAGTTCCTAGGAGAATACATCGGAAATTATACATCAATTGCCATTACAGGTGCACATGGTAAAACTTCTACAACTGGCTTAATGTCACATGTTGTTGGAGGATATAAACCAACTTCATATTTAATCGGTGATGGAACAGGAGCCGGACATGAAAATGCCGACTTCTTTGTGATGGAAGCATGTGAATACCGCCGTCACTTCTTAGCATATAATCCTGATTATGCTGTGATGACTAATATCGATTTTGACCATCCAGATTATTTCGCTAATATTGAGGATGTTTATTCTGCCTTTCAATCATTAGCTTTACAGGTAAAAAAAGCAATTATTGCTTGTGGTGATGATGAACACTTACAACGTATTCAAGCAAAGGTACCAGTTGTTTATTATGGCTTTGGAGCAGAGAATGATTTTGAGGCACGTAATGTTGATAAAACAACAGAGGGAACTAAATTTGATGTTTTTGTGCGCAATGAATTTTACAGTACATTCTTTATCCCATTGTTTGGGGATCATGCAGTTTTAAATACATTAGCTGTTATTACACTTTGTCAGTATGAAGGTATCTCACCAGACATTATCCAGGAACGTTTAAATAGTTATAAAGGTGTAAAAAGACGTTTTACAGAAACGGATATTGGCAATAATGTTTTAATAGATGACTATGCCCACCATCCAACTGAAATTCGTGCAACGATTCAATCAGCACGTCAAAAATTCCCAGAGCGTGAGCTAGTAGCTGTTTTCCAACCACATACATTTACACGTACACAAGCTTTTTTACAGGATTTTGCGGATAGTCTAAGTCTTGCAGATACAGCATACTTATGTGATATATTTGGTTCTGCAAGGGAAACACAAGGTGCTCTATCAATCCATGATTTGGCGTCGTTAATTGAAGGCAGTGCAGTGATTACCACTGAAGGAATTGAAGTTTTAACAAAGCATGAGGGCGCAGTATTTTTATTTATGGGCGCAGGCGATGTTCATAAATTCCAAGATGCTTTTGAAACTGTGTTAAAAAACAACGAAACAGCTTAGTCCGTAAGGAATAAGCTGTTTTTTCTCAAAAATTGAGAAGGAATTCAGTTTTTTTTGTCGAAGATAGGGAAAGTAATAGTAAAGAGAATTTTACTAGCAGGAGGTCATTTTATGGAAGTAATTTTGTATATTGCAGCGATTATAGCAGCAATCGGTTTTTTAATTTTATGTGTGAGTGTCGGAATGACATTATTCTCGCTAAAATCCATTTTAAACAGCTTAGCAGGAACTTTATCGGGTATTGAAGGACAAATGGAAGGAATTACACGTGAAACAACTTCCTTATTAACCAAAACGAATAGTTTGGCAGAGGATATTCAGCAAAAATCAGAACAGTTAAATTCTGTTGTTCATGCAGTCAAAGGAATTGGTGACTCAGTGAACGGTTTAAATACGTCTGTACAGCATATTACTTCCTCTATTTCAAAAAGTGTAGAACAAAATGAGGAAAAAATCGCACAGGTTGTTCAATGGAGTAATGTTGCAATGGGTATTGCTGATAAATGGAAGAAGCGTAAAGTAATTGATCAGGCTCAAGAGTTGGTTTCAGAAGACAGTTATGTTTTTGAGGCCGAGCAATCAGAAAAGCCAAAAAGAAAATGGGGTCGTAAAAAGTGATTATTATTCAGTAGACATTTCGTGTCATCTGAATAAAAATAAAGCCTTAGACATAAGTTGAAGATGCATCAACAAAAGTAGATGGACAACCAGTCTAGGCACTTGAATATAAGATGGGAGGAATTGTTGCATGACAACTCAAAAGCCAAATTTTAATGAAGTGAAGGAACAACAGCTTGAAAGTTCATTACCGCAGCTTTATCATCCGCAAGAGTCTATTTATGAAGAGGAGCGTGTGAACATGAAAGATTTTGTTATTGGCGCATTAGTTGGGGGTATAGTTGGTGCGGCTGCTGGCTTATTACTAGCTCCAAAATCAGGAAAAGATTTACGGAGCGATGTAGCTGTACAAGCTGTAAACCTGAAAGATAAAAGTGCGGATTTTTCAACGACAGCAAAAGATAAGACGGTTCAATTATCTAAACAAATTCAAGAGCAATCTACACAATTAGTAGAGAAAGTAAAAACGTTAAAAACTGCAAAAGCACCAACTGTTTTTGACGATGGCACTGTTTCTTTCGAGGGTGAAGAACCGTTAGAGGATTATGTTTCTAATGAAGAGCCTAAAGCAGAAGAGACAGCTGAAACAAAGGAACAAGCCGAAGAAAAAAATGAAGAAGTTCGCGCTTAAAGCTTAGAAAAAAGGTATGATACGATCCCTTAAAGGACATATCATACCTTTTTGTTTTTTAGAAGATAATTGCCTCCTCCAATAAAATTTCTAACTTATCGCCGCCGAAAATTTCCATGTCAAAGCTAGCAGATTGTCCATTTCGTAATATTGTAAAGTTGCCTTTAAATGTCGTAGGTAGCTGCCAGTTAGAGAAACGGAAGACATCTTGGTAAATCCAACGACTTCGATCCTTCTCCATAAATGAAACTGTCGCTCCATTTGGAACCGTTGACAATGGTGAAACCACACTATTGTTGACGAGAATTTCATTGGCCATCTTTTTCAGCTCCAGCACCTCGTTCTGGAAATGAATGATGATTTTATCCTCTAATAATATATTCATTTGATCGGCTATTCGTTGTACGGTTGGTAATGTTTGCTGCTGAAAGGTAATCATGTCTTCATCCTGCACTGCATATGACAATTTAGCTGGCTTATCATTAATCATTAACTGTGCGGAAAACTCAGGTAGGTAAAGTGGTTTTCCATCTACTTGAATATAAAAGGATTCAAATTGCTTTAATAAGGCCCAATTATTTGTAAGCTTAAATATTTCTTCAACTGTATCTGCGATTTCAAAAGCAACAATATCTCGATCATTTAAAGCACTATCGAGAGAGGCAGGAGAACCATTAATTGTAATTTTAGGTTCAATAACATATTTTGTATGTTGAATGAGTATTGTTTTGATAGCTGCATTGTCAACAATATCCCTTACGGTTGCTATTGCAGGTTGACCGTCTTGACCTTCAATTAGTTGGATGGCGTCTCCTGTTTTAATCATCGTTTTAGTAGAGGCTTGTTGTCCATTTACTAAAATTTCCGCAGGCTGACCGTGACCACCAGGGATGAAAATATCTTGTCCATTCACGCTAACTGACAATCCAAGCCCTGGTTTTCCATATAATTGTTTTGCACGAATATTTGCTGCTAAAAAAGCATCAGCAACTGTCATTTCTTTTAATTCAAAAAGACGGACCACTTGATCATTAACAGTAAGGCTCATGTATTGAATCGGCATTTTTTTTGCCGCAATGGCAATGCCTATTGGTGTCACTAATTCGGGTGATGCTTTAATATGTTCTTCCTTCGTCAGGTTTTGTATGGCATCTATTCCTCGAACGGCAATTCGATTTGCTGGTAAGTCTAATACTGCTCCAAGTTCAGTTGGTAGGTTTGGTGTTAAGCTTCCACCGCCAACAAGCATGACGGCCTTAGGAGCAGTACGATTATTAAGACGTAATATTTCTTCCCCAATGGCCTTAGCAAGTTGTTTGACAGCAGAATCAATTGCTTTAAGAACCACTTCTTTTGAGAAATACTGATCAAAGCCTAATATATCCTGAATTAAAATTTCTTCTTCTGTTTGCAATTGCCTTTTTGCTTTTTCAGCCACTGGGAAGTCGAGTAAATAATGATCACTCAATGCCTCAGTAATTTCATCTCCAGCCGTAGGCACCATCCCATAGGCAACAACCGTGCTTTTATCAGTGATGGCAATATCAGATGTCCCTGCACCGATATCAACAAGTGCCACATTTAAACGGCGCATTGTCGGTGGAATAAGCACATTAATGGCAGCGATTGGCTCCAAAGTGAGTGCGTCCATTTCTAAATCAGCACGTTTCAATGCAGCAATAAGAGATTCTACAACCACTCGAGGTAGAAACGTGGCAATCACCTCAATTTGCGCCTCATCCCCTTGCTGATCAAGCAAGCTACCAATTTCTTCACCATCTAATCGATAATATAAAACCGAATAGCCTACACAATAGTAGTGGCTTATTTTTGCATCCTCTTTCTGTTGTAAGAGTTGCTGTTGTGCTTGTTGTACAGCTTGTAGCTCTAATCGGCTTATATCCTCTTCTGTAAAAATTGGACGATTTCGTATATTGATGGTTACACTCGCTTGTTCTGTTTTCAATGAGCGACCAGCTGCAGCTACACTTACCTTCGTTAAGCTGCCATGCTTATCTTCAAGCTCATGTTTAATTTCTTTGATTAAATCTGCCACATACATGACATTATGTATTTGACCATCGACCATAGCACGTTCTTTATGTTCTTTCACTAAAATATCTTCGACATGAAAATGGTCATTATTTTCAGTTAAGATTATGCCAACAACAGAACGTGTTCCAATATCAAGTGCAAATAGTTTTGAACTCAATGTAATCGCTTCCTTTCTTGTAATATTGTAAAATAATTTAGCGAGTTGAAGCGCTAAATTAAAAATGCGTGACATTCTGAACAACATTGATTATAATAATGCTAATATCTAAAAATGTAACATACATTTCAGAGTTCTGAAAGTGTCTGTCATGAGGAGAGGGGCAAGAAAGCATGAGCCAAAAAGATTTAGAAAGCTTACGTAGTCAAATAGACGGCTTAAACTTAGAAATTCTTCGTCTAATTAACGAACGTGCAACTGTAGTTAATGAAATCGGTAAGATTAAAGAAAAGCAAGGTGTGAATCGCTATGATCCACTACGTGAAAGACACATGCTTGATCTTATTAAGGAAAACAATCAGGGTCCATTAAACCAAATGACGGTTGATTATATATTTAAGCAAATCTTTAAAACTGCTTTAAAACAACTTGAAGCGGATAAGAAGAAGGAATTGCTTGTATCTCGTAAGAAAAAATCAGAAGATACAGTGATCGATATCAATGGTGAGTTAATTGGACAAGGAAAGCCATCTTTCGTATTTGGTCCTTGTGCAGTTGAATCATACGAGCAAGTTGCAGCGGTAGCAGCATCTATTAAAGCAAAAGGTGAGAAATTAATTCGTGGTGGTGCATACAAGCCACGTACTTCACCATATGATTTCCAGGGTCTCGGATTAGAAGGCCTTAAAATATTAAAGCGTGTGTCAGAGGAATATGGTTTAGGTGTTATTACAGAAATTGTTACACCAGGTCATTTAGAAGAAGCATTGGATTATATTGATGTTATCCAAATTGGTGCACGTAATATGCAAAACTTCGAGTTATTAAAAGCAGCAGGTGCAACAAACAAACCTGTCCTATTAAAACGAGGCTTAGCAGCAACTATCGATGAGTTCATTCACGCAGCAGAATACATTATGTCTAAAGGAAATGAAAACATTATCCTTTGTGAGCGTGGTATCCGTACTTACGAAAAAGCAACACGTAATACATTAGATATTTCAGCTGTACCAGTTTTAAAACAAGAAACACACTTACCAGTATTCGTAGATGTAACACATTCAACAGGACGTCGTGATTTATTATTACCATGTGCGAAAGCAGCTATTGCAATTGGCGCTGATGGCGTAATGGCTGAAGTGCATCCAGATCCATCTGTAGCACTTTCTGACTCACAGCAGCAAATGGATATCCCTACATTTGACGCATTCTATGAAACGTTGCAAAAATTCATGAAAAATCATGAAATTCATGCTTAAATAGTTTTAAAATATACCGCTTGCTAAATTAGCAGGCGGTTTTTACTATATCGTGACAAAATAATGTCTAGAATAGTACTATTTGAACTTGGTTTTTCTTATCGTGTACGTACTTCTTCTTGAAAAGAATATGAAAATTATCGTATGATAAGGCTATAAAAGGAAAAAGGGAGGCACGTACGATGACTGTTACAATTTATGATGTTGCAAGAGAAGCAAATGTTTCGATGGCGACGGTCTCTCGTGTAGTCAATGGCAATCAAAACGTAAAACCGGCAACACGAAAAAAAGTATTAGAAGTAATTGAACGATTAGAATATCGTCCAAACGCAGTAGCGCGAGGATTAGCAAGTAAGAAAACAACAACAGTTGGCGTGATTATCCCAGATATTGCAAACAATGTTTATGCGGAGCTGGCACGTGGTGTAGAGGATATTGCAACCATGTACCGTTACAATATTATTTTAGCTAACTCGGATCAACATGAAGATAAAGAGCTACAGTTACTGGATACAATGTTGGGCAAACAGGTCGATGGGATTGTCATGATGAGTGATGAAGTGACTGAAAAAATGCAACAAACAATGGACCATTCACCAGTACCAATTGTGCTTGCAGGTTCAGTAGATGAATCACAAACCATTGCAACGGTTAATATTGACTATTACCAGGCGGCTTATGAGGCCATCACAATACTTATTCAAAATGGACATAAGCGAATTGCTTTTGTAACAGGTCCACTTACTTATACGATTAATGGGAAATTTAAGCTTGAGGCTTATAGAAAGGCTTTACATGATGCTGGCTTACCCTTAGATGAATCACTAATTGCTGCAGAGGAATCAAGCTATGATATGGGTCTAGAGGCTTGGGAAATATTATCCTCACTGGAAAACCCCCCAACTGCATATTTTGCTGGCAGTGATGAATTAGCAATTGGACTGATTCATGGTGCACAAGACGCAGGAAAAGGTGTGCCTGAGGATATCGAAGTAATTAGCTTTGAAAATTCAAAATTAGCACGAATGGTTCGCCCACAGCTAACAAGTGTTGCGCTGCCGCTTTATGATATTGGAGCAGTTGCTATGCGCCTACTAACAAAACTAATGAATAAAGAGCCGGTTGAAGATGAAGCGGTAATCTTACCTCACCGTATTGAGCATCGACAATCAGTCAAAAGTAAATAATTAAGAAACACGTAGGTCTCATTGAGGATTTGCGTGTTTTTTGTTGGAGTGAAGGATAGAACTTCCGATGTAACGGATAGCAATCTTAAAACGATGGATAGGACTACTACAATTGAGGATAGCAACCTCAAAGTGATGGATAGAGATAGCTGTCATCAAACCAATAAAAAAGCCTCACGAGTAGTCGTGAGGCGCATAAAAAGTTAAACACGTTTTTCATTACGAATAATATGTAGCGCTTTAGCTAACATTTGCGCATTTTTTTCTTCAATTTCTGCCTTTCGAGGAATTGGCTCATACAAGGGATTCGGATCCTCCCAAGTTGGAATAAATGGTACAGGCGCTTCAGGCTGCCACCGATCTAACCATGCTTGTGGAAGAGGTCCAGTTGGCATTTGCTGATCTGTCATTTCTAGCCATAGCATAGACCACGCGCGCGGTACAACACGCCAAATATCGTAGCCACCACCACCAACGGCAATCCATTTGCCATCACAATATTCATGTGCCAATTGATGGGCAAGTTTTGGGATTTCTCTGTAGAGATTCATAGTACCATATAAATGTGTTAATGGATCAAAATAGTGTGCATCAGCGCCATTTTGCGTTAGCACAACATCAGGCTTGAAAAATTCAAAAATTTCCCTCATGGATTTTTCATAGATTTCTAGGAAACTCTCATCCTCTGTAAAAGCATCAATAGGAAAATTAAAAGAAGTGCCATAGCCCTGTCCATTTCCTCGTTCAGTAATATTACCAGTTCCAGGGAAAAGGTAACGCCCTGTTTCATGGATAGACAATGTACAAACATCTGGATCTTCATAAAAGCTCCATTGTACACCATCCCCATGATGTGCATCGGTATCTACATACAGCACACGAGCATTATATTTTTCCTGCAAATAGCGGATAGCCACAGTACTATCATTATAAATACAAAAACCTGATGCACGACCACGGAAGCCATGATGTAGTCCTCCACCTAGATTGAGGGCATGCTCGGCTTTTCCTTCCATAACATAATCGACAGCTGTTAGCGTTCCTCCTACAAGCTGTGCACTTGCTTCATGCATATTCTCGAAAATGGGTGTATCCTCAGTGCCAATGCCATAGCTTTCTCCTTGTGCATCGGAAAGTTCACCATGACCTGCTTTTTTGACGATATCTACATATTTGGGATCATGTGCTAGTAATAATTCTTCATCTGTTGCTACACGAGCTGGGACAACATCCACATCGTCTAGAGCGTCAATATTTTTTAGCAAATCCATTGTAAGCGTCAAGCGTTTATGATTAAAAGGGTGAGTATCTGAAAATTTATATCCGAGCTGCTCTGGTGAGTAAATAAATACTGCCTTTTTCATTGTAACGAAACACCCGGTAAATTAGGCCATAGTACATCGAAGCCCTCTTTACGAAGATCTTCTATCATCGCTAATGGATTCAGTGTTTTCACTCGGACACTCAAAATTTTATTTTGTGTATTTTCAGAGTCAGGATAAACTAAGACGCTTTGGACATTTGCATGATGTTCGTGGAATATTTTTGTGATTTCAAATAAGATTCCTGGTGTGTCAGTTACACGTATTTCAATTTTTGAGCCAGGCTCAGTGGCACCAGTCAATTCAATATAAGTATAGAGCAAATCAGTAGTTGTGACGATGCCAACAAGCTTGCCGCCAGAGACAATTGGCAAGCAGCCTACTTTAGATTCGTAAAATGTAAGGGCTACCTCTTCAACAAAATCAAGCGGATGACCAACTAATGGATTTTTAATCATTACTTCTTCTACTTTTGCATTAAATACAGGAGAATTTGGTTCATCCTGCAGTGAAGAAGGAAGTGCTTCTTTAATGTCTCGTTCTGTGATGACACCAAGAACATGCCGTTCTTCATCTACAACTGGTAAATGTCGTACTTTTTTCTCACGCATTAACTTTAGCGCTTCAAGCACTGTATTTGTTGGAGCCAGCGTGTAAGGCTCATCATTCATGATTTCTTCTACGATCATATACGCATCCCCTTTGTGTTGGTTTTTAATACATGAAGCGATTTCTAAAACGAAGCTTATCAAATCTTTCCATTGTTTCAGGAGGCACACGTTTTCCTTCACGGGCCATTAGGCAGTTAGCTGGGTGTGAAGTGATTTCAGGGTCATCTGTTGCAAAATATTCGAAGCCAGCGGAGCTCATCATTTTTTCCATCATCTTGCGATAATCCCAAACATTTAAACCAGTTCCTTTTAGGTCCCAATGCCAATAATATTCAGTAGTGAGTACAAGATAGTCTTCCATTTCATCTCCCATAAAAGAAACAGCCAGCAATGCTTTACCAGCACCTGTACCTCGATAGTCAGGTATAACTTCAATAGCGCCTAGCTCAATCATGTTATCAATACGATCCTCGGCCCAGCGTTCAAGTGGGTCTGGATATAGATAGGTGACGTAGCCTACGATAATATCCTCTTGGCGAATAATAATAATTCGCCCTTCAGGAAGTCCTGCAATTTCAATAATAGCTTGCTGCTGCTGTTTAGGAGGTCTAAAGGCAACCAAGCCTTCATGGAAAGAATATGTAGCTAATTTTTCTGGAGGAACAGGTCCTTCCACATACACAGTACCATGCTTTGTTTCCTTTGTGACAGAAAAAAAAGTTTTTTTATGTTCCATAATTACACCACCTGAGTTTAATAATTCCATTATAGCTGATTTCTTGCGGAAAAACGCTTATTTTTGCAAAATATACCTATATTTTTGGAAAAATAAAAATATTAGGACATTCTTAGTGAATTCGTGTAAAATAGATTTATATTGCATCTGTTATTTAACAGATAAATGTAGTGTGAATAAGAATTCAATTACTTCCTGCTACTAAAACTGTTGTATAACACTTGCTACATAACGTAATTGTCTTTGGAGAAGGTGGCAAATTTTAAAGGGGGAAAATTATAAATAGGATAATTTAAAGTTTGCTTACTAATGTCTAAAGCGATAGCAAAGAAAGGGGTAGTTTCATGGGGATGAAAATGATGGAGAAGTTAAAGGCTATACCAGGGCAACACAATTTACCTAATTATGAGGAAGCAGCTGCAACACATGATTGGGCAGAGACAGAGAAAGGATTCAGTTGGTACGAAACAGGTCGTGTGAATATGGCGTATGAGGCGATTGATCGACATACGGAAACACATCGTAAGAATAAGGTTGCACTTTATTTCAATGATGGTAAGCGAAAAGAGGCTTATTCTTTTAATGAAATGAAAAAGCAAACTAATAAAGCTGCGAATGTTTTAAAATCAGCGACAAATTTAGAAAAAGGGGATCGTATATTTATTTTCATGCCACGGTCACCTGAGCTTTATTTTTCATTATTAGGTGCATTGAAAATGGGCGTTATTGTTGGACCTTTGTTTGAGGCATTTATGGAGGGAGCAGTTTACGATCGGTTAGCAGATAGTGAAGCAAAAGCATTAGTGACGACACCAGAGTTGCTAGAACGAGTACCTTTAGAAAAACTCCCTAATTTACAGCACGTCTTTTTAGTAGGCTCTGATATAGAGGAAACTTCACAAATTTTAGATTTTAATAAACGTCTGAAAGAAGCTTCATCTCAATTTGACATTGAGTGGGTGGACAGAGAAGATGGCATGATTCTGCATTATACTTCTGGATCAACTGGTGCACCAAAGGGAGTATTACATGTCCATAACGCAATGCTTCAACAATATCAATCAACACAATGGGTACTAGATTTGCGTGAGGATGACATTTATTGGTGTACGGCTGATCCAGGATGGGTAACGGGAACTGCATATGGTATTTTTGGTCCATGGTTAAATGGTGTGACAATGCTAATCGTCGGTGGAAGATTTTCACCACAGGCCTGGTATCAAGCTATTGAGGATTATAGTGTAACAGTTTGGTATAGTGCGCCAACAGCTTTCAGAATGTTGATGGGTGCAGGTAGCGGCGTGCTTGAGAATTATGATTTATCTTCTTTACGTCACGTTTTATCCGTTGGTGAGCCTTTAAATCCAGAGGTAATTCGTTGGGGTAATGAAGAGCTAGGTCATCGTATACATGATACATGGTGGATGACGGAAACTGGCGGTCATATGATTTGTAACTATCCTTCTATGGATATTAAGCCAGGCTCCATGGGGAAACCATTACCAGGTATTCATGCAACGATAGTGGATGATGCTGGGAATGAAGTGCCACCGTTTACAATGGGGAATCTAGCGGTTCGTCGAGGTTGGCCGGCAATGATGCGTCAAATTTGGGGCAATCCAGAGCGTTATGAATCGTATTTCTTAAAAGGTGAATGGTATGTATCTGGGGATTCTGCTTATATGGATGATGAAGGTTACTTTTGGTTCCAGGGGCGTGTAGATGATGTGATTATGACAGCTGGTGAGCGTGTTGGTCCTTTCGAAGTAGAAAGCAAACTACTTGAGCATCCAGATGTAATTGAAGCAGGAGTTATTGGAAAACCAGACCCTGTACGAGGTGAAATAATTAAAGCCTTTGTTTCATTACGTGAAGGTGTTGAGCCATCAGATGCATTGATTGAAGATATCCGTAATTTTGTCAAGAAGGGCTTATCGGCTCACGCAGCGCCTCGTGAAATCGAATTTAAGGATAAGCTGCCAAAAACGCGTAGTGGTAAGATTATGCGTCGTGTGTTAAAGGCATGGGAGTTAAATCTGCCAACTGGGGATTTATCAACGATGGAAGACTAATAGTATCGTTATTAAACAGGAATTTTTTCAGTCAACGAAAAATTCCTGTTTTCTTTTTTACATGAATTTATCCTTCTACAAGTGCCTTATATATTCTTTGTTCACCATCTAATTCTACAATTATGGTGTAAGTGTTATGCTCGTTTGTTGCAAAGATTTCTGTTCCTATGGATAATTTTGTTGCATAAAAATTTTTAAAAAATAAAGAGGAGGACGTCATCTTTTTGATTTTTCCTAGCTTAACACTTCTTATCAAATTTTCGTTTGCTAATTCTGGTTCAGTAATTTTGCTATAGATGAGTTGATTATATTGGAAAATATCTGCCTGAGGGTTTTCTTTCAAAAAAGATCTTGCTGTTGGATTGTCTGGTATAGCAGATGAGCACCCCGCTAGTACTAATAAAAACATTACGTTACATAATATTAGCTTCAAAATGAAACGCCCTCCTATTTTGAAAATATGTATTCATTATTAATGAACTGATTTTTAGGAATATTATAATTATTTATGCGGTATTAAATAAACATTTGATACATTTAAATGTAAAGAAAAACAAATCCATATTGTTATCAAAACATGCATTTAATATCGGTTATTACTGCAAGATTGTAAGAATCTCGTTTATATTGTTAGTCAAAATATTGTATTCGTTGAAATTATTAATTTTGAAATAAATAAAAATTCAATTGACTTAATAATTATGCAGTCGTATACTAATTTTAACTTATTTCAGAGGTGAGTATATTGAAAGTAGGAATTGTTGGTGCAACTGGCTATGGCGGACTGGAGCTTATTCGATTTTTACATAATCATAAAGCGGTAGAGCAGATTGAGTTATTTACATCTTCTGAGGAGGGTGTAATTTTTTCTTCTAAGTTTGGACACCTCGTTCAAATTGCTGATACACCGTTACAAAAAATTGATTATGAAGCTTTAGAGAAATATGATGTAGTTTTTGCAAGTACACCTTCAGGGGTGACTAGTGAGCTTTTACCTCCATTAGTAGGGAAAGGTCCTAAATTAATAGACTTATCTGGTGACTTTCGATTAAAAGATCCTGCAAGCTATGAAACTTGGTATGGCAAAAAAGCAGCACCGCTGGATATTCTTCAGCAAAGTGTTTATGGCTTAACTGAATGGAATGCCGAAAATGTTCAACATGCATCCCTTATTGCCAATCCCGGATGCTATCCTACTGCGGTTCTACTATCACTTTTACCGCTGATAAAGGAGCGATTAATCGATCCAAGCTTTTTAATAATAGATGCGAAAAGCGGGATTTCAGGAGCCGGAAATAAACCATCACAGACAACACATTTTAGTGAGACAAATGAGAATTTCTCAATCTATAAAACAAACTCCCATCAGCATATACCAGAAATCGAACAGGCGATTTCGATATTTGCAGGTGTTCAGACAGCAATAACTTTTAATACGCATTTAGTACCAATGACACGGGGGATTTTATCGACCTCTTATGCACCGGTTATGCCTGGTGTCACAGAAGAACAACTGATATCTTGTTTAAAAAATACCTATGACCAACATCCATTTGTTCGAATTGTTACGGATGTCAACGGTCTAGGAACAAATCGTGTAAAAGGTTCAAACTATTGTGATATTTTTGTGAAAGTAGACAGCAGAACAAATCGTGCCACGATTGTTGGGGTTATCGATAATTTAGTCAAAGGGGCGGCAGGGCAAGCCATTCAAAATATGAACGTTCAATTTGATTTACCACAAACAACAGGGCTGGATGTTGTGCCGTTCTTTATTTAATATTGTAACCTCAACTAAAAAGTTAGGTTGAAGAAAATTTTCACTTTATAGCATGCAGGAAACTGTATGCTTCTCTTATTTTAATTTAAGGAGGAATTATTATATGACACTAATAGCGTCAACGAATATTATGAAAAAATTATCAAGTAAAAATATTGTCTCACCTAAAGGTTTTAAAGCAGCAGGGTTACATTGTGGCTTAAAACATAAGAAAAAGGATTTGGCGATATTAGTAAGTGAAGTGCCAGCAAGTGTAGCGGGTGTATTTACAACCAATGCTGTGCAAGCAGCACCATTAAAGGTAACAAAGGAAGTTGTTTATACAACTAAGAAAATGCAAGCAATGATTGTGAATTCTGGAAATGCGAATGCGTGTACAGGAAAGCAGGGTGTGAAGGATGCGCAAACAATGCAGTCCCTTGCAGCAGAAAAGCTTGGCATTGAAGCAAATCTAGTGGGGGTTTGTTCAACAGGTGTTATTGGTGAAATTATGAAAATGGAGCCAGTAGCAAAAGGGATTATTCAATTAGAGCCGATGGGTGATTTAGAAAGTGCTATTGATTTTGCACAGGCAATTATGACAACTGATACGGTTATGAAAAACACTAGCTATAGTACAACAGTCGATGGTAAGGAGGTTATTATCGCTGGAGTGGCTAAAGGTTCAGGTATGATTGAACCGAATATGGCAACGATGCTCGGTTTTATTACAACGGATGCAAACATTGAATCGGAAGTATTGCAGAGTGCATTATCCGATATAACAAATTTGACGTTTAATGCCATTACAGTGGATGGAGATACATCAACAAATGACACGGTTGTAATTATGGCAAATGGTTTAGCAGGAAATGAATCATTAACGCCTGCACATCCAGACTGGCAAAACTTTTATTATACATTGAAAACAGTTGCTCAAGATCTTGCGAAGATGATCGCGAAAGATGGTGAAGGAGCAACGAAGTTAATTGAGGTTGAAGTAGAAGGGGCCATTTCAAATGAAGAAGCACGTAAAATTGCTAAAACAGTAGTTGGTTCACCACTTGTAAAAACAGCTGTATTTGGCTGTGATGCCAACTGGGGCCGTATTATCGCGGCAGTAGGCTATAGTGGAGCCACTGTTGATCCAGATAAAATTACGATTCAAATTGGCGGCGCAACGATGGTAGAAAACGGTGAGCCGATACCATTCTCAGAAGATGAGTTAATTCAAATTTTAAAAATGCATGAAGTAAAAATCTATGTGTCACTTGGTTTAGGTGAGGGCAAGGGGCATGCGTGGGGATGTGATTTAACTTATGACTACGTTCAAATCAATGCATCATACCGCTCGTAAACGTATGGTCATCAAGCTTGGTGGCAGTACGCTTGAGGGCTTAAATGAGTCATTTTTTGAAAATTTTAAAAGGCTTCAAGAAAGCGGTATAGAGCTTATCATCACGCATGGTGGCGGTCCAGCCATTAACCGTGAACTCGCGGCTCAAGGGGTAGAATCTTATGCCTTAAATGGAATCCGTGTCACAAGTGAAGCTGCAATTGACATTGTTCAGACAACACTCATTGGAAAAGTTAATCCGGCTCTTGTTCATGAATTAACATCAGCAGGCATTGCTGCGATAGGGTTAAATGGCTTTGATGGACAATTAATGGTAGCCGATTATCTTGACAAAGATGTATATGGATTTGTAGGTGAAGTTAATACAATTAATACATCCTTACTAGAAGCATTAATAAGTGCAAATATTGTGCCAGTTATTGCTTGTATCGGAGCAGATGAATCGGGCCAGGCATTGAATATTAATGGAGATACAGTTGCTAGTGAAATTGCATTAGCTATCAAAGCAGATAGTCTATTACTAGTCACAGATGTAAGTGGTGTTCGTATTCATGATGAATATCAATCACAAGCAACACCTGCCTTAATCCACCAATGGATAGAAGAGGGACATATATACGGGGGAATGATTCCTAAAGTTCAAGGAGCCTTAGAATGCTTAAATGCAGGTATCCCATCTGTCCAAATTGTGGGTGAATCTTTAGTAGGAACGACCATTTTAGACAGTAAAAAAGTTTCTACTCCATTGTAGGGATTATTAATTTAGAATAGGGGCTGATGAAAATGAGTGCTTTATTTGGTAACTATGGCAAACGCCGTGCCCAAATAGTCAAAGGGCAAGGAACAGTTGTAGAAGATACTGCTGGAAAAAAATATTTAGATTTTACTAGTGGAATAGCTGTCGTAAGTCTAGGTCATGCACACCCTGCGATTGTGAAAGCGATCCAGGAGCAAAGTGAAAAGCTATGGCATATTTCTAATTTATTTGATATACCTGGTCAAGAAAAGGTTGCGAAAAAACTAATAGCGGATACACATTTTTCATATGCATTTTTCTGTAATAGTGGTGCCGAAGCGAATGAAGCGGCTATTAAACTGGCACGTAAGCATACAGGGAAACATCATATGATCTCTTTTGAAAAATCGTTCCATGGAAGAACTTTTGGTGCAATGTCCGCAACAGGTCAGGGTAAGGTACATAATGGCTTTGGACCACTTGTTGGAAAATTTACAATTCTGCCTTTTAATGATGTGGATGCCCTTGAAGCAGCCATTGATGATTCTGTAGCAGCTATAATGCTGGAAATGATTCAGGGAGAGGGAGGCGTAAACAGTGTATCTGCGGAATTTGCAGCAGCGATTGCAAAAATTTGTAAGGATAAAGGGATTCTACTAATTGTTGATGAGGTTCAAACAGGAATTGGACGAACAGGAACAAGATTTGCTTTTGAGCAAACGATTTTAAAACCAAATATCGTAACATTAGCAAAAGGGCTAGGTGGTGGCTTCCCTATCGGTGGTATGCTTGGAACAGCTGAGTTATATGACACATTTGGTCCTGGAACTCATGGCACTACATTTGGTGGTAACCCGCTAGCGATGAGTGTGGCAGAAACTGTACTAGATCATGTATTTGATGCCGCATTTTTACAAAATGTACAGAAGCTATCTGCCTATTTTGTAAGTCAGTTAAAGATAAATTTGCCATCTACGTATACGGTACAGGGCCAAGGTTTATTGCTTGGTATTGGTTGCGGTGATACCGAAGTAGCGCCGTACATTGCGGCTGCAGAGGAAAAGGGCTTATTACTAGTAGGAGCGGGACCAAACGTTATTCGTTTATTACCGCCTTTGACAGTGACAAAAGAGGAAATTGATGAAGCGATTACTATTCTAAAAACAATATTACTTTAATTAAATTGTATCATTGAAGAATCTGCTAGTTTCAATCTAGCAGATTCTTTGCATTGGTTATAGTTTATTGTAGCTGTTTTACCAAAATCTTCACTAAGTCAGGGAGCCAATGATGGAGTTGGCTAAATGTGAAGCCAGCAGCCTCTGCCTTTGCATTTGACATATACCAATCTGCTGGAACGCCATATGGTGATTGGGAATGCTCATCGCCGCCAATTAGCGAAATTCTAGCATTTTTTCCACTAGCCTCTTCAATTAGCCCGATTAAATCCTTTAAAGAAATAGCACCTGTTGCTGTAGCATTATAAGGACCTTCAATTGAAGAAATGCCAGCAAAATATAAAAATGCTGCGGCTTCCTCATCTGTGATGTAACTCATCTTCGCTTCGATATTTGGTAATGAAATAGGCTCTTCCTTGATAATTCGTTGCACATGAAAATGTAAACGTTGTGTATAATCATTCACGCCCATAACAATTGGAAAACGCACAGCGACAACAGGGAAGTTAGCCTCTTTGAAAAATAGTGCTTCAGCTTGTCGTTTGCCTTCATCGTAAGAAAAATCTTCACGGCTCCCCATACGTACTTCATAATCATATGGACTAAAATCCTCTTCTGCTTTTACATTGCCATCTACTTCGTAAGTGGATAGAGTAGAGGTAAAAACAAGTTTTTTTGTTTTACCTTTTAAAATTTCACATAGTTTTTGAGCTTCATCTGGTGCATAACAAATATTATCAAAGACAATATCCCAAGAGGAATTTGCAAGCGCTTGTGACAATGCTTTGGCATCATCTCGATTCACAATTAACTGCTTTACCTGTGTCCCAAAAGGATTCCCGCTTTGACCGCGTGTTAATATCGTAACATTGTGTCCATTTTGAAGACATAGCTCAACAAGCTTTCTTCCAAAAAAGCGTGTACCGCCTATTATTAATATGTCCATATTTTACCACCCCTTATTCGTAGTCCTTTTTATCATGACAAAAAATTAGACTTACTACAATGCAAAAGTGCTTGTAGTAAGTCTATTTACTTAAACGTTAGTTAATAAATAGCGCCATAGCATGGGATGAGATTCTTGCTGGTATCATTTTTCAGAAGATGACAAGCGCTCAGCTAAGGCGTAATTATTGGGTAGGTGTCTCAGGTGGTGGAGTTGTATTACTGTTCTCTCCTCCATTAGAGCCATTGCCATTGTTCCCAGAGCCATTGCCGTTATTTGAGCCGTTACCATTATTTCCATTGCCTGAGCCATTGCCGTTATTGCCATTGTTTGAGCCATTGCCATTACTGCCAGAACCATTGCCGTTATTTGAGCCATTACCATTATTACTACCAGTTCCATTCCCAGAGCCATTGCCATTCTCAGGTGGCGTAATTGGAGGAATTGTCTCTTGATCGTCTTCCTGATCAGGTTCATTCTCACTTCCTCCAGTCGAAACGACATTTGATTGTGGAGATGTTAAACCAGTGATATCTACTGCAACAACGGCATAGGCTTGTCCACTTGCTACTGTCATACTTTGAGTTGATTCAAGCACTGAATTGACAAGTGTATGACCACCGTTCGTCACATTATATATTCGGTAACCAACAACATCATTGGAAGAGCCTGACCAAGATAATGTGTTGCCATTAATCGATGCAGATACTGCTGCTGGCGGGCTACCATCTGTAGGGAAGTCAACAGCCGATACAGATGAATTCGATAATGTCGAATTTTTAGGCAGTAGACTAGCAGGGTTACCGCCAAGTCGTCCAAGCATGCGTTTTATAAATGCTTGATTAATACCTGCACCACCTGGTTTTACAAATTCCGATGGTGTATTAGGGAGGGCATTATAAGTTTTCCCTTTAATCGTTACAACACTTGAAGAAGCAAGGCTATCATCTGTTTGTGATGGTAAAAATACTTTTGCGTTAAACAAATCAGATCGCACAAGGCCAGCGCTAGAGCATGCTGCAGAAGGTGCTAAGCCAGAAATACCACAGAATGAAGCAGACACTACATTTTTTGGCTGCTTAAATCTTGTTTTAGGGGCAATTAATTGTGGATCAACATCATAGACCGAATTCATTAATGTTCCCCATAGCTTGTTTATACGAACACTAGGCTGTAAGTACGTATTATTAAATGCATATAAAGTTCTTTGTTGATCATAACCTAACCATACACCAAGTGATACATTAGGGTTATAGCCAACCAGCCACACATCTTTATACTCTTGCGTAGTACCTGTTTTTGCAGCGAAATCTGCAGAGAATTTTAGGGTGTTTCTTGCCATTGTACCTGTTCCTTTTGTTAAAACATCTCGTAGCATATCTGTAACGATATAAGACGTTTCAGGACTATAAACTTGTACAGGTTCAGCTTCATGTTTATAAATAATTTTTCCCTCTTGATCCTCAATTCTATCTATCATGTAAGCATCAATGAATTGGCCGCCATTTGCAAAGGTTGCAAAGGCATTCGTATTTTCCTCTACAGTTGTTCCTACTTCCAATGCGCCAATTCCTGTTGAAAGGTTTGTATAATCATTAGGAACTAATTTAGTAAAGCCCATTTTTGCTAAGTAATCTGCAGGACGTTTATTAATAATATCATTGTATAAACGTAATGCTGATAAGTTTTGTGAGTCTGCTAACGCTTCACGTGCAGGAATTAGGCCACGCTCGTCACTAGTAATATAGTTATTTGGGCTCCATTTGCCGATAGAGAATTTTACGTCAACTAGTGGACTACCTGCGCCAATTACACCGTATTCAACAGCTGGTGCATAGACAAGTAATGGCTTCATTGTTGAACCGTTTGGACGGAATGCCTGTGTTGCATGGTTTACTTCAGTTGTTTTAAAGTCACGACCACCCACAAAGCTTAAAATACGCCCTGTAGTATTTTCAATTAAGATACTACCTACCTGTACTGGCATTTCTACATCTATTTCTTCACCTGTTACAGGATCTTTATCTTTTCCTGTATACGTATGTCCATAATATTTAAAGTTATTTGCTGCTTTTTGCATGGCATCGTACATATCTTTATTGATTGTTGAATAAATACGATATCCTTTAGAGCGGACATCACGATCAGCCAAGATCTTATACTTATCTTCTAATTTTTTTTCATTCTTTAAGCGTTCGGGATCAATCCCATCTTCTGCAGCTAGTTTTTCTGCAATTATTTCTTTTGCTCGACTTTCCAACTCATATGTTAACCATGGATAGCGGTCTTCTGGGCGCATTTCTGGTGAACTGAAATCAGCTGTGATGTCATAATTTAGTGCGGTTTGATACTGAGCTTCATCAATGTAACCTGCATCCTTCATACGATATAGTACGGTTTTCATACGATCAATGCCGGGTTGAAGTGCTTCTTCACTTTTAAGCACACCTTTATTTGTAAAAGGCGTATAGGCAAAAGGTGCTTGTGGAATACCAGCTATGTACGCTGCTTGCGGTAGCGTTAAATCTTTTGCTTTGACCCCAAATATTCCTTCTGCAGCCGTCTCAATCCCTGCAATATTTCGCCCTGACGCATTACGGCCATAAGGAATAATGTTTAAATAGGCTTCTAAAATTTCATCCTTTGTCATAAAGTGCTCTAATCGCATAGCAAGCAAAAGTTCTTTTGCTTTTCGTTCATAGGATACTTCATTTGTTAATACTTGGTTTTTGATAAGTTGTTGTGTTAATGTAGAGCCGCCTGTCTGTGTTGCAGAGTTTGTAACGTCCTGAAGCAGTCCTCGAATAACTGCTTTTGGAACAATCCCATTATGCTCACGGAAGTATTCATCCTCTGTTGCAAGAACGGCGTTAATAACATCAGGTGACACATTATTAAGTGATGTTTCACGACGGTCTAAATCAGTTCGCAATTTCCCAATATAAATATCATTGGCAAAATAAATCTCACTAGTTGAGTCGTAGTTAAAAATAAGCTCTCGTAAATCTTTCTTAGTGCGCAGCGGTTCTTCTTTTACGAGAGAAGCAAAATAGCCGGCACCCACTGAACCGGCAAATACAGTGCCTACCAATGCAAAGACTAAAAATAGTAAAAATAAGTTCCAGGTAACACTACCTGAAATACGTAATCTCTTCATCCATTTTTGTTGAATTAATTCATCGATCTTTGCATTGATTTTCTCAATCCAATCTTTCAATGTATCGACCTCCTAAAATCTTGTCTATTATAGCATATATTGATTTGGCTCGAACATAGTTATTGACAATCAAAAAGAATCGTATAGAATAATGCTTATAGTTTTCTAGCGAAGAAGAGCTTGCAGTAGTATCTATATTCCCTGTATAGAGAGCCAGCGGTTGGTGAAAGTTGGCCATAGTGTAGAGACGAATTACGTGCTTGGAGCTTAGACGTGCGCGCCTGCGATAAAGGCGGTTAAATGAAGTGGAAGATGGATGACATCTTCAAGCTGGGTGGTACCGCGTTAGTTCATAACGTCCCTGCATGCAATATTTTGCGTGTAGGGACTTTTTTGTTCTCCCTACACGAAATATTAAACACTTAGGAGGAATAAAAATGACGAACGAATTATTACAAGATTTAGAATGGCGCGGCTTGCTATACCAACAAACCGACGCTGAAGGAATGGCTAAACTATTAGATGAACAGTCGGTTTCTTTATACTGTGGTGTTGATCCAACAGCTGACTCTATGCATATTGGACATATTGTGCCTCTTCTAACGCTACGTCGCTTTCAAAAAGCGGGTCACCGTCCAATTTTGTTAGTGGGCGGAGCGACAGGTATGATTGGCGATCCATCTGGTCGTTCTGAAGAACGTCAATTACAAACAGTTGAGCAAATTGATAAAAATGTTCAAGGTATTCGTGGTCAATTGGAGCGTATTTTTGATTTTGCAGAAGACGGCAATGGCGCACAGTTAGTTAATAACCGTGACTGGATTGGCGAAATGAACACGATTGAATTTTTACGCGATTACGGGAAACTAATTAATGTTAACTACATGCTTGCGAAAGATACAATTGCTTCTCGTCTTGACACGGGTATATCCTTCACTGAATTTGCATACACGTTAATTCAAGGCATTGATTACAATCATTTATACAACCATCATAATTGTCGTATTCAAGTTGGCGGATCTGATCAATGGGGGAATATTACAACTGGTTTAGAAGTTATTCGTAAAACACATGAAGAAGAAACCAAAGCATTTGGGATTACAATTCCATTAGTAACAAAAGCTGATGGTACGAAATTTGGTAAAACAGCGGGTGGAGCTGTATGGTTGGATGGTCAAAAAACATCTCCTTATGAGTTCTACCAATTCTGGATTAATGCGGCAGATGCAGATGTTGTAAAATACTTAAAAATCTTCACATTCCTTTCTCGTGAAGAAATTGAAGCATTGGCTGTATCTGTAGAAGAGGAACCACATTTACGTAAGGCACAAAAAGCACTAGCTGAAGAAATGACTCGCTTAATTCATGGTCAGGAAGCATTAGATCAAGCAATCCGCATTACAGCTGCATTATTTTCAGGAGATTTAAAAGCACTTTCTGCTGAGGAAATGAAGGATGCTTTTAAAGATGTTCCTTCTATTGAAATGGTGAAAGAAGATAAAAACATTGTGGACTTACTTGTGGAAGCGGCTATTTCACCTTCGAAACGTCAGGCTCGTGAGGATGTAACGAATGGAGCGATTAGTGTGAACGGTGAAAAGGTCACTGATTTAGATTATGTAATTGATAGTAAGGATCGTTTAGAGGACGCATTTAGCATTGTTCGTCGCGGTAAGAAAAAATACCATATGGTGAAGTTTGTATAATTAATAAATAGAACCTCTTTAAAATAGAAGGCACTGAAAAAGTCGATTTGCATCACAGTTCTGTGTGCAAATCGACTTTTTCTTAAATTTCTTCATCGGCAGTAGAGGATTTGGACTTATTATTTTTCTTAATTTCCCTGTACACTCTTAAACGTTAAGTTTGTAAGTTCTATAATAACTCATCATATAGTCTTTTGTAGTACACCTAGTTTTCCCTGTGCCCTCTAATAAAGGATATTTTGCTTCAATTATTTAAGAAAATTGGAAGTTTTACATCTTCATACTTCTCAGGATGAAGTAATTTAGCGAGCTTTAATGCTCCCTCTAGTAGACGCGGTGATGGGCGACAATAAAGCCATTCCTCCATCACATGAAGTTGTTTCATTTGAACGGCTTGTAGCTCCTGTGCATGAGGACGTTTCAATAAATTTGCAGGTTGAATTCGCTCAAAGGCAACACCTACCCAAGCCATCAAAATATAATCAGGATTTCGTTGTACTACATCTGTCCAATCAGTTTGCACATTTGCTAATGCTACATCCTGAAAACAATTTTGACCACCAGCAATGACACTAATTTCAGTTAGCCAGTTTAATTTCCCTGCTGTAAAAATAGGATTTGGCCACCATTCCCAATAGAGTGTAGGTCTTTTAGCAACTGTTTGGGCAATTGAACGTAAGTGTTCAATGCATTGTAAATAACTCTCAGCTATGTTTTTAGCGCGGTCCTCAACACCGCAGGCTTTTCCTAATGTATGAAGATCCTGTGCAATTTCCTCTAAGGAATTAGCATTAAACACGATGTGTGGTATATTTCTAGCTTGTAATGCTTCAACATTCTTTTCCATGCCAGGGACACTTAAGGATGCGAGTACAAGATCCGGCTGTAATGCCTCTAATGCATCCATATTAATCGATAAATCTGGTCCAAGCTGAGGCAAGTCTTTCACTGCTAATGGCCAATCAGAAAAATCATCTACGCCAACAAGCTGATCCAGCAAGCCCAAATAAGCTACTAGCTCTGTATTACTAGGACAAATTGAAATTAAACGCATATGCCTATACCCCCATTGTTTTTAAGAAAATTATAGCGAGTGTGGGCGTTACATACAATGAACAAACGCATTTACCTGAAATCAATCACGCCTCAACTTAAATGCGTTCGGATTTTTTCGAGCTCATTCGAAAAGCCCCTCCTCAAAATCTATGACATCCACCTGAGTTCCTCTATTTCAGTGGGCGTTTGTCTGCCCTCTGAATAGAAGAAAATAGCATTCATTTCGCTACTTATAAAGGTGGGTTTATTCTGTATCTGACGCTTCTCTTTCGACACAAAAAAGATTTATTGCTGTCGCTGCGCTTTCGCACAGTAAAGATTGCTGAATCAAGAAAAAGAGGCTGGGACAAAAAGAAAAAATGTTAGATCGATTGTATCTCGGTCTAACATTTTTTTGATTTAAGAAGAATCAATCAACTCAGTGAAACGGAAAATTTATTATCCATTTTCGTTATTTTTCAAAATAATTAAGTTCTGTCCCAGCCTCTTTAATCTTTTTATTATGAAAGTGCAACAGCTTCGAGTGACTCTTCTTTTTTCGTTACTGGACCCATCGCATTTGTAATAATTTGTTTAATATCTTCTAACGTTGCTTTACGTGGGTTTGTTGCAGCACAAACATCTAACATCGCGTTTTTCGCTAAAGTTTCAATATCTTCATCCTTCGCACCTAACTCGCGGAAGCCACTAGGGATATTTAAATCATTTGATAATTTCTCAATAGCTTCAATCGCTTTTTCAGCAGCATCACGTTTACTTAAGCCTTCAACATTTTCGCCTAATAACTCAGCAATCGTTGCAAAACGTTCAGTACGAGCTGTTAAGTTGAAGCGGCAAACATGTGGTAATAAAATAGCATTACATACACCGTGTGGAAGGTTATAGAAGCCGCCTAATTGATGTGCAATGGCATGCACATAACCAAGCGATGCATTGTTAAATGCCATACCAGCTAAAAATTGAGCATACACCATCTGCTCACGTGCTTCTAAATCTGCACCATTTGCATAGGCACGTGGCAAATATTCAGGTACTAACTGAAGTACCTTTTCAGCACATGCATCCGTAATTGGCGTTGCATTTGTCGACACAAATGATTCGATTGCGTGTGTTAATGCATCTAATCCAGTTGCCGCAGTTAGTGCAGGAGGTAAGCCAATCATTAACTCTGGATCATTAATAGACAAAAGTGGTGTAACATGTTTGTCCACAATCGCCATCTTCACCTTACGAGCTGTATCCGTGATAATCGTAAAGCGAGTCATCTCACTAGCTGTACCAGCAGTCGTATTAATTGCGATTAATGGTACTAGTGGGTTTTGTGATTTGTCAACGCCTTCATAATCATGAATACGTCCACCATTCGAAGCAATAAGTCCGATACCTTTCGCTGCATCGTGCGCACTACCTCCTCCAAGAGAAACGATAGAATCACAGCTTTCTGCATGATACACTGCAATACCATCTTCAATGTTCTGATCTGTTGGATTTGGTTCTGCTTTCGGGAAAATTGCTACATCAATTCCAGCAGCAGTAATGATGTTAGCAATTTGTTCAGAGAGACCTAATTTGTGTAAGCCCTCATCTGTCACGATTAATGTCTTTTTCACTTCTAAATCATTTAAACGTTTACCAACTTCTTGAATTGCTCCAGGTCCAAATAAGTTTGTTTTCGGCATTACAAATTGCTTTAGAACGTCTGACATATTTCCAACCCCTTTAAAAAAATTGTTATTGCTTGAATGATGGTGAACCATCTTTCGAAATTCATCGTATTCTATTTTCTCTGAAAGTTCAACTCATATTTTTATTAAAATTCCTCTGTATTACCATGTTATTATTTTACAAAAGAGATAGTTTGTTTTCTTTGTGGTTGAACGATTGAATTGTTTAATGATATCGGTTTTAACATATTTTTAAAATGTTTTATTATAAAAATAAAATATATTTTTTGGGAATTGGTTCTAAAATTAAATTGAATTGCATAGTAAATAACTGATATTTTATTTTAAGTGTATTGGTAGTGTTTACATTGTTTATATTTGTGCCATTACTATTTTAAAGTACATAAAAAATGTCATTATTTTTTATAAGCAAAGTCAATGCAAGTAGTAAATATAAAACGATCGTGTAGATGAATAATCCATACATATAGAAAATGGCTGTTGTATTTGGGCGGATTTCCACTATGAGCATTGATATGGTCTTCCTGTTATTTAAAGCCGAACCAAAATCCTGTTAATAGTAGAATGAATAATGTAACAGCAAATTGCGTCTTTTTATGGAAATTGAGCCCTTTGTATAGAGTTGAAAAAGCGCAAGGACGTTCGAAGCGTTTATTCCTATCAAAAGGCATCATGAAATAAATCATTAACCCGCTATAAATTAAGGTCAGTACAGCCAATTCATCAAACTTCATAATATCCTCCTATTACTCCGAATATTTCCTGCGTTTGACTACTTTAAAACAAAAAAATTCCATTAGTTTCTTACAATAAAAGAATGTAATATTTATAGAAGTTTTGCAGGAGTTATTAAATATTCATTGAATATTATTTCAATGAATATATTTTTTGTATCTTTTGAAAACCCCTTGCTATGCAGGGGTTCTAAAGAGCTTCTAGCTATGGACAAGAAAAAACCCCCAGCCGTACAATGAAATCAGGTCTGGTCAACCGACTTCGTACGAAAGGGGAT
>NZ_JBNNMG010000017.1:0-78563 GCF_050272555.1 Lysinibacillus sp. NPDC047702
CGTCAGCGGCAAAGCGAGTAGCCTGGAACGGAGATCACCTTCATTTGACTTAGGAGTGTTCACAAAGAGTCCCTTGACCATTTAGTTTTTCAACAACAAAAATAGACCTCTACCTAAAAGCAGAGGTCTATTTTTATGTTGTTGAAATACTATTATGTCAATGACATCAGGGTGACAAATTAAAAAGTATAGTCCTTTTTCAAAACGAGGGGTTGATCTCCGTTCCGACTGAGTGCTTTCCTCGGGGCGTCCGATGAGCCGCTTGGGGCAACAGATGTTTTTTGCGCGAAAGCGAAGCGGCAGCGGCAAAGCGAGTAGCCTGGAACGGAAATCACTTTCATTTGACTTAGTAGTATTCACAAAGAGTCCCTTGACCATTTAGTTTTTCAACACTATGAAAATAGACCTCTACCTAAAAGCAGAGGTCTATTTTATTTTTAACTTTTATCAAACTTCTCGTTAACCCATTCTTTAAATAATTCATAATCAGTATAAACGACTTCCTTGTAGCGCATTGCTTGTAAAATACTACTTTCCACAAATACACGGCGCTCTTTTCCGATGGCATTTAAAATTTCCTCTTCACTATGATATGTGAAAACCTGTGAGTAATCCACATCGGCACGGGCATGAATCTTAGCTGCAATTTGGCCCATAGTCGCAGTAGTTGTAAAATAATCCTCTAAATCCCGATAGTTTTTCGGCTTTACCTTTTTCTTATAAGGAGAGCGCTCTCGAATATAGTATTCCTGACCATTCATTGTGACATAATCAAGATGTGGGTCCTCTAGATGATGCATGGCTTTTTGAGTGCTGACTACACGGGCTCCTTGATGCTTATAATTCTCCCAAAATATCTCATTATATGGCAAAAAGTAAGCTGGAATGGCTGTGCGTACCTCCTTCATTTCAAGCACTAAATCGTCTATTCCCAACGAATCTGTTAGTCCCTCAACTAAAATATAATAACGTTTCAAGCCTATAGATGCTGTTCCTGAGCCATATTTGATGGCTATGTCTTTAATTTTATAGCTTGAATATACAGAGGTGATAGCAGCATATTCCTCAGCAGAGACGGGCTGAACCTCATCATTCCATTGGAAAACACGCTGACCAACATCGTTAATGTATGTTATATCCTGTAAAAAATGAGAGCGTTGCCGTTTTTCAAGCTTTTTCAACACACGTTTAATAGGCCCTTTTGTATTGTGTTTAGTAAATGTTAGTGTGAGTGGATCATCCTGCTTACGTTGAAATCGTTTTAATTGATTGATGTAGCTATTTAGAAAATGATGGATAGCCGTTTCCTGAGCAGCCTGATGTAAGCCCTGCTCCTCAAGATATAGTGCAATACTGACACTCATGCGAATAAGATCATAGAGATAAGAGCCGACATAACCTTCATCGAAATCATTAACATCAAATACAATGTCGCCTGTTTCATTTTGAAATGCTCCAAAGTTGTCCATATGCATATCACCCTGTATCCATGTTGGCTTAACATCAGACGTATGGAATATAGAAGGGGATTTTGTAACATCAAAATAAAATAAGTAGGCACTTCCACGGAAGAAGCGAAAGGGACTTTCTAGCATCGTATCATACTTTTCTTTACGTTGCTGTTCGCTTAATTTCATACGCTGTACATCAAACTCTTCAAAAATAGTTGCCAGCAAAGATCTTCTTAAATGTAAGCGTGTATCCTTTACTTGCTCTAACAATGTATGTTCCATCATTTATTCCTCTTTTCATTTTTTTACAACTATATACTGAGAATAAAGGAATAAGTTTCGATTGTTAAGTAGAAGAATGAATTTTTTTGACGGCACTTATTGTTGAAAAATTTATCGAGCGGACTCGATAAAAAAAGTGAGAGTATTCTTGTACAAACGCGTATTTGATAACATGTTCATTTTCAAATTATCATACTATATTTACATGCTAAGTCCCGGAGGGGGGTTATATGTATTTTTTTACGAAAGGTCTGGTCATTCTTATAGGTAGTACTGCTGTATCGTTAGGGATTAATTTATTCTTAACGCCCTATCAAATTTTAGATGGGGGAGTTGTAGGAATAGCACTAATTTTATACTACTTGTATAAGTTAAAAATTGGCTTAATGATTATCATCATTAGTATTCCTATTTTTATTATAGCTTGGTATAAATATAGAACGTATTTTTACAATAGCATACATGGATTAATTGCCTCTTCATTTATTATTGATTTACTGAAGCCTGTTCGCAATCTTATTCAAATCGAAGCCATCTATAGTGCCATATTGGGTGGGATTCTTATGGGATTTGGAATAGGACTAATGCTTAGATTTCAGACAAGCACTGGTGGTACAGATTTAATTGCGCAGTTCATATGCGATAAAACAGGCATTAATGTCGGGATACTTATTTTTATGATTGATTCTATTGTTATTGTTGTAGGGGGGCTGCTTTTATCCTCTAGTACATTGATGCTGTCCATTATCACCGTATTTGTTGTCGGTATTACTACCAGTTTAATGACTAGTCATCCATAAAAAATAGCCTCAGTCAGACTGAAACTATTTTAAAGTTCTTAGCGAGAGCTTTTCATCATTCTTTTTTTAGGATGAGCAGGTTTGACCTCTGCAATAAATATAGCAAGTAAAATTAGTACTGCACCTACAACCATGCGACCTGTTAATACCTCATGTAAGAATATTACAGACAATACCATACCGAAGAAGGATTCTGTCGACAAAATAATTGCAGCCTTTGTAGCGGAAGTATATTGATTTGCCACATTTTGAAATAGGTAGGCAAGGGTAGTTGAAAAAATAGCTAAATATATAATAGAATAAATGGCTTCCTTTTCAAGTGTAGTAGGGATGTCACCTTGACTGACTACAACCAGAATACCTAATAATGATGCTGTGATAAATTGAATAATTGTCAGGGCAATGGCATCTTCCTTTTGGACAAAGAGGTTTGTACAAAAAATATCAAAGGCGAATGCAACAGCGCATGCTAAGGAAAGTGCGTCTCCTATATTCATTGTTAATGAGCCCTGTAGTGATAAAAAACCGATTCCGACAATAGCCACTATTGAACCAATAATTTCATAACCGTCTATACGGCGTTTGTAAACGGCATATGCGATTAATGGAACGACAATAACATTGACTGCTGTTAAAAAGGCATTTTTAGATGGGGTTGTATATTGTAAACCCACTGTCTGAAGAGCAAAGGCAATGTACAATATGGTGCCTAATATAATCCCTTTCCAAATTACCGATTTCGAAGCTTTTTTTAATCTGTAGCCAAATATAGCTGTTAGTATAATAGCGGCTAATAAAAATCTCCCTGCCATTACTTGATAAGCTGTTAAATATTCTAAAGCGATAGCCGTTATAACAAATCCGCTACCCCAAACGATAGCTGTAACTAAAAGCATACCGTCAGCCATATATTGTTTCATCTTTCTTCCTCCTAACTTTACTAGAATAGCATGAGATGGAGGAAATTATTTTGATTTTAATTCTAAATATTCAGGCGTTTCTTTGTACTTATTCCAAAGCTGTAATTAATCACTCATTTTGCTATGTAATAAGTACAATTTAACGGCTGCTGCGAGTCGTTCATAGAAAACATACTCATTATCAATAGGTGCTAATAGCTGACGAATTTTTGCCATGCGATAGCGAATAGTATTTGGGTGGCAAAAATGGGCAACCGCTACTTCTTTGATATTGCCTTTTTTTATAACAAAGGTCATGGCGGTTTTTATTAAATCAGGATCAGCCTTTTCCTCAAGTAAGGGTCCAAGATAGCTATTAACATAGTCCATAGCAAATTTAGCGTCCTTACGGTGTAATTCAATTAACAAACAATCTGATGCAAGGGCTTCGTAATGACGGTTAGGGATAGCTTCAATGTCAGCCATGATGCGTGCATAGTAGGCCTCTCGAACAGCAATTGAGAGTTCCTGTTGAGTTACGTGACGACCGCTATAGCCAAAGGTCATTGATTCAGTTGAAATTGCATACATCACTAACCATTCATTTAGAAATTTTTCAAATTGAAACTGGTCAGATGAATGTGTAAATAAAATAAAGAGACTCTGTTTGTAAGAGCAAATCATTCCAGATTTCATTAAGGGCTCTAATTGAAATAGGGGTTGCATCCATTGATTATCTGCATATTCTTGTACTTGAATATTGACGGCAAATACATATTTATCAAAGGGCTTATTGACTTGCTGTAAGAAGGATTTTATTTGTTCATAAGGAACGTCCTCTTCGATAAGACGTCTCATCATCGTTTCTAAAAAGAATGAATAATCCTGTGTTTTTGCATAAGCCATCGTTTCTAAAATGATTTTTTCAAAAAATTCATCTCCCCCAAATCGTAATATTGGGAAATTGTTTTCATCTGCATACATTAATACTTCCGCAGGTAAATCCTTGAAGATTACAGGCTTATAAGCTAAAGCACTTGCCCCGAGCTCAATTAGATTTTTCACCGCATTCAATAAATATTCTGGTTGCTGTTTAGCAAATAATAAGCTGCTTAACACAACACTATTTGGTGTGAAAATCGTGTCACGTACAGTTTGAATATCAGGTGAAAATTCAAAGTCTAGAATTTCGACATTTTGAACTGATTTATGTAATCCATTGTGACCAGCAACGACTGTAAAATCTTTTGTAATAGGTAGTTGTAAAAAGTTCTCTACGTTCATAGGAATATCAAGCAACCTTTCTTGAGATTGAGCTTCTACTACTTATTATAAAAGTAATTGTCAATAAAATTCTATTAGTATTGATGAATCGCAGATAACATACTCTCAACGAAAAAAAACTGCTGACATTACATCAGCAGTTTTCTAGTAAAATATCTGTTTTATTTTTAAAGATTTGCAAAAATATTAGGCTTTCTATTTTTCAGCGGATTCGTTTGTTCGATCGCATAGCCAACATTCAGAATGAGACCCTCTTTAAAGGCAGGTCCTATGATTTGAAGGCCTACTGGTAAATTGCCCTTAAAGCCACAAGGAACGGAAAGGGCAGGTAATCCTGTTAAGTTACTTGGACCAGTAAAACGAATGATATTGTCAATTAAATCAACCTTTTCACCATTTAAAGTGGCAAAATTATCACCGATAGTACTTGCCACTACAGGCAATGTAGGTGATATTAACACATCTACCTGATCAAATATTTGAGTAAATTCTTGTTTAATTTGTCGACGGACTTGCTGAGCCTGTAAGTAATCCACTGCAGAAGGTAATTCACCTAGCTCGAATAACAATCGGATATCATCACCAAAATCCTGTGGTCTGCTTTGTAAATCTGAATGATGGATGGCTGCAGCCTCTGAAAGGGAAGTAACCAGCTCAGCCCATTCAGCATATTGCAGGGAAGGGATACGAACAGTTTCAACTTTTGCACCCTGATCCACTAAGCCTTGAATGCTTGCTCGCACAGCCTTTTCTACATCTGAATCAACGCGATTAAAGAAATAATCTTCGTTGATGCCAATAACTAAACCTTTTACATCACCTGAGATTTGCTGACTATAATTCTCAGTTGTGACATTTACACAAGTAGGATCTCTATGGTCAAAACCAGCGATAATTTCAAGTAGACCTGCCGCATCTTTGACTGTCTTAGTCATAGGTCCAATATGATCTAGGCTCCAGGCAAGCGGGTAGCAACCATACTTGCTTACACGTCCATGAGTGGGCTTTAAGCCAACAATCCCACAGGCGGATGATGGAATTCGAATGGAGCCAGCAGTATCAGTCCCTAATGAGGCAACACTAGCTCCTGCTACTACTGCCGCGCCGGAGCCACCACTAGAGCCTCCAGGAATCTTCTCTAAGTCCCAGGGGTTGCGAACGGGTCCATAATGAGGGTTATTATTGGTAATCCCCCAAGCATATTCATGCATGCTTAATTTCCCTGTGAAAATCACACCAGCATCACGAAGCTTTTCTACGACAGTCGCATCATAGCCTGATACGAAGTCTTTATGAATCTTGGAAGACATCGTTGTAATTTTATCTTTAAAATACAGATTATCTTTTAAAGCCATGGGAATCCCGTGGTACATTCCACGATACTGTCCGTTTAAGATCTCTTTTTCTACAACTTGTGCCTGTGCTAAGGCCTCTTCACGATAAAATGCCATATATGCGTTAATCTTTGGCTGACTTTCTTCTGCAAAATCTAAGATTGCTTTCGTCAATTCGACAGGGGAAAGTTTTTTAGCCTCCAGTAAAGGTGCCAGCTCTTCAACAGATTTTAAATGTAAATCAGTTGTCAATATGATCACCTCCAGGAAGATTACGGATAGCAATATCAGCGTCATCGATAGCGATTCCTTCTAAATTACCTCGAAGCGACCACATGCCTTCCCAGCGTATTTTTAATTGTTCAAGGTGTTCAGATTTTGGTGTAATTCCTTTGTTTTCCAATATTTGTTGAATAGACAAGCTCATTAACAGGATCCTCCTTGAAAAATAGTTTTTATCTAAATAGGTTTCCCTATTAAGAACAAATTTTTATAAAAGGTAATAAAATACTATTATTGCAAGCATACACTAATTATAAAATATATCAAATTTGTTATATTTGAATAGTTTGTATATTATGAAAAATGTACTATGGTTAAAAATAATTAAAAAAGCTTACTTTTTAAGAGAGCATTGGTTTTGATTGATAGAAATATAGTGCTTGGGCTATCTCTTTTTACATCCTATTCACAGTATATTTACAATAAAGGGGTACAATAGATCATAATAACCAATTTAAGAGGTGCGAGAATGGAGTCTGTTGTGAGACAAAGCATAAAAACTAGTAATGTATTTTCTTATTTGAAGCATTTATATGAGCAGCATCAAAACAATACATTGTATATAAAACGTTTAAAGGCATTAAAGCAAATTATTCAAGAAAATGCTTTACATACTTATTTTCAACCGATTGTCGATATTCAGACTATGCAGACAATGGGGTTTGAAGCGCTAAATCGTCCAGAGCCTTCTCAACTGTTTTCAAGTGTCGATCAGTTTTATGAATTTGTTGGACAAACTGACTGTGTTTTTTTATTTGAATGCTTTTGTCGTAACCTTTCATTACAACGTTTTAAAGAGAGGTTACACGGAGATTTGATAAATAGAGATTTTTTAGTTTTTCTAAATATACATCCGAATGTTCTGCTAGATAAGAAATATCATAGTGGTGAAACCTTGCAATTATTAAAAGAGTTAGGCATTAAACCCCAGCAGGTTGTATTTGAGCTGACAGAGCGTAGTGCAGTAATAGATTTTGTAGAGTTTGAACGTGTGTTATCACATTATCGATCACAGGGCTATCGAATTGCAGTAGATGATGTGGGTTCAGGCTATAACAGCTTAAAAACACTTATTTATTTAAAGCCTGAATTTATTAAACTAGATCGCTCTTTAATTCAATTTATCGATCAGAATAGTGAACAGCAGCAGCTGGTGTCATTGCTGGTGGGATATGCGGAGCAGGTAGAAACAAAAATTATTGCAGAGGGTATTGAACGGCAAGAGGAGCTTGAATATTTGCATAAGATAGGTATTCATTATGCCCAAGGATATGCGATAGGAAAGCCCGCAAAGGAAATACATTTAGGGAAAATAAGGATGGGTGACCATGAAGATAGGGGAAGTCATTGAAACTGTTCCTTGTATTGATGAATTTGTGAAAAACAAAGAGGTGGATTTACTGTTTACCAGTAATCTATCATTGCGCAGTGTTGTTGTTGTCAGGGATGAGAGACCAATTGGGCATATTACACGCACACATTTCTATCAAAAAATTGGTACACGTTATGGCTATAATTTATTTATGGGACGTCAAAACCAACTTATTATTAAGGACAATCCGTTAATGGTAGAACATCATACGCCTATTACTGAGGTCAGTACAGTTGCAATGAGTAGACCTCCAGAGGATTTATATGATGATGTTATTGTTACACGGAATGGTCTATATGTTGGTGTAGTTAGCATTCGCGAATTATTACTAAAGCTTGTAGACACGCAAGTAGCTATTGCAAGCTTCTTAAATCCATTAAGCAGCCTTCCAGGTAATAAATTAATTGATGAAAAACTAGAAGAATCGTTGTTATTACCACAGTATAGCTTAATCTATTTTGATTTAGATCATTTTAAATCCTATAATGACACGTACGGTTTTAATAAAGGAGATAAAATCCTACTATATTTAACTGATATTTTGAAAAGAAATATCGTTGGTGTGGAGGACTTTTTAGGGCATATTGGCGGAGATGATTTTGTCGCAATTCTTCCTCATTATGATACCACTCCAATTTGTGAAAGAATTATAAACGAATTTGATGCTCAAATTTTAGACTTTTATGACCTAGAGAATTTAGCTACATTACAGATTCATAATAGAATGGGGAAGCTAGAGCCCTTTAAATGTACATCTCTATCAGTCGCGGTGATTACCAATCAAAATCAACAATTCACCTCTGTCAATCATTTATCAGATGCTGTGACGCGTGTAAAAAAACAATGTAAAAAGATCTCAGGAAGCTGTTATTTAATTAATGAATACAAAAAAGAACCCTACCTCGTTCATTAATTGAGGTAGGATTTTTAGTTTCTATAATTTTAATAAGCACTCCAACCAGCATCGGCTGCTAATGCCACACCATTAATTAGACCAGCGTCTTCTGAGGCAAGGAATAGAGCAATGTTAGCGATATCAGAAACCTGTCCAGCTTCTGGCATCAGTTGTATACCACGAATAGATTGTTCCATTCCGAATGGGTCAACATTTGTCATTGTTGCCGCAAAGCCAGTCTCTACATGTGCAGGTGCAATAGCGTTACAGCGAATGTTTTGTGAACCATAGTGAGAGGCAATATTTTTTGTCATACCAACTACAGCATGCTTGGCAGTTGTGTATGCTAAGCCTCCTCGTCCTCCTGTAAGACCAGTAATAGAGGACATATTAACAATTGTGCCACCGCCATTTTCAACAAATATCGGCAAAACTTGACGAATCGCACGCATCATACCAGTTACATTAATGTCTATTACGCGCTGCCAAACAGTATCTTCTACATTCGCTGCTGCTTGCATATTGTCACCAACTCCAGCGTTGTTGACTAAAATATCAATACGACCATAATAATTAATGGTATTAGCAATCATTGCACGAATATCTTCCTCTACAGCGACATCTACTTTTACTCCAAATGCTTCATAGCCAGCTTCCCTAAATTCAGTAACAGTTGTGTTTAAGGCATTGTCATTAAAATCAGCAATGACCACTTTTGCACCTTCGATAGCATATTTACGTGCTATTTCTTTTCCTATTCCTGCACCACTACCAGTTATAATAGCTACTTTATCTTGTAATTTTCCCATAAAGAAACTCCTCTCTAATTGTAAAAAAAGGTTTAGTGTTAAACTAAATTTATTATATTCCGTGTTTGGGGCATAATCAAAGAAAAGGAATCGTTTTCAATTTAGGAAATTATTAATCTTAATAAAACATACTTGAATTATAGGGATTATGGGTATATAATTCGATTTACATCATAATTAAGCATCATAGGAGGATTTACATTGTCTACATTACAAATCATTCTTAACGTAGCTGTTTTGCTCGTCTTCGTTGGAATTTTATATTTTATGAACAAAAAACACGTTAAGTTTTCAAATCGTGTTTTTACAGGTTTAAGTCTAGGAATTGCACTTGGTCTTGGACTTCATTTAATTTATGGTATCGATTCTGAGGTATTGGCTAAAACGACATCTTGGTACAACATAATCGGTACTGGTTATGTGAAATTGCTACAAATGGTTGCTATGCCATTAGTGTTTATTTCTATTTTAATCGCCTTTACAAAAATGAAGGTGGGTAAGAATTTTGGTAAAATGGCTGCATTAATTTTAGCAATTTTAATTGGTACGACAGCTGTATCAGCAGCAGTAGGTATTTTATCAGCAACTGTATTTGATTTAGATGCATCACAAATTATGCAAGGTGATGCAGAAACAGAGCGTGGAGCATATATCGAAGAAAAAACTTCTGGATTAGCTGCACCAGATTTACCAACACAAATTATTGAGTTATTCCCAGCAAACCCATTCCTTGATTTAACGGGAGCTCGTTCAACATCAACGATTGCGGTCGTAATTTTTTCAGCATTCTTAGGCTTTGCCTATTTACGTGTAGCACGTAAGGATGAAGCGATGGGCGCAACGATTAAGAAGGGTCTAGATGCTATCTATGCATTAGTAATGGGTGTTGTAACAATCGTTTTACGTTTAACACCATACGGCATACTTGCCATTATGGCACGTACAGTAGCAACATCTGATTTTGGGGCAATTTATAATTTAGGTAAATTTGTCATTGCATCCTATGCAGCACTATTTATTGTGTTATTAGTACACTTATTAATCTTAACATTGAGTGGTTTAAATCCATTTACGTATTTGAAAAAATCTGCAGAAACATTATTATTCGCCTTTACATCACGTTCAAGTGCTGGTGCTTTGCCAATGAACATTAAAACGCAAACAGGTCGTCTAGGTGTACCAGAAGGAATTGCGAACTTCTCAGGTTCATTTGGTTTATCGATTGGTCAAAATGGCTGTGCGGGTGTCTATCCTGCTATGCTAGCCATCATGATTGCGCCTACAGTTGGCATTAATCCACTTGATCCAGTGTTCATCATTACTGTGATTGCAGTGGTGGCAATTAGTTCATTTGGTGTAGCTGGTGTTGGTGGTGGTGCAACATTTGCAGCAATTCTAGTCTTATCAGCTCTTGATTTACCAGTTGCGCTTGCAGGTATTTTAATCTCTGTTGAACCATTAATCGACATGGGACGTACTGCACTAAATGTAAGTGGCTCTATGACAGCGGGTGTCACAACTGCACGTGTAACCAAAGAATTGGACACAGATATGTACAATAATAAAGAATTAGGTGCTCAAGTAGCGGACCTATAAAAATGTAAGAAGGAGCTATTCTCATTTGAGAGTAGCTCCTTCTTAGTGTGAAAAATTAAATAGTCAAGGGACTTTTTGTGAATATTTAGTTAAAATGAAGGTGATTTCCGTTCCAGGCTACTCGCTTTGCCGCTGACGCTTCGCTTTCGCGCAGAGCAAGGCTTCCAGTGGGCGAGCGACGAGCCGCTTCCTGCGCTAGAGGAACGAAGACTAAGTGCGTCACGTCCTGTGACAATTTATCTGTGCGAAAGCGTAGCGACAGCAACAACGCCTTCGTGACCAACATCGTGTTGGCCTCAGTTTCTCGTCTGTCTCGCTATCCCACGGGAGTCGAGTAGCCCTGCACTCCAATCAACAATAGTGTAGAACTTTAAATATTTTCTTCCCTCAAAAGAAAAGTAAAGTAAAAGCATGTTACTCACCATCATTAAGTGGATAGAATAGTGGTACAAATTCTACAGCTGTTAACCTACATTTTATGCGTAAAACTACTTTGTCACTTTACATAAAGTACTCCTCTGTTTTCGCATAGAAAATTGTTATCAAAGCTCCATTTTTGCACAATATAATGATGGCTAAGACTCCAAATTTATCACTATATATTTGTTTGAATTGCCAGAAGAAAATACTATGAGCAAAGGTTGATTGGAGTGTAGACTGAGTGACTCCTCGGGGATACAGCGTCACAGATGAGACCCTGGAGCGAGCTACGCGAGTGAAGCGGCTCATCGGACGCCCCCAGGAAAGCACTCAGTCGGAACGGAGATCAACCCCTCGTTTTGAAAAAGGACTATACTTTTTAATTTGTCACCTTGATGTCATTGACATAATAGTATTTCAACAACATGAAGGAGCTATTCTCATTTGAGAGTAGCTCCTTCTTACATTTAGAATTTAAATTATTTTGACATAAAAATCCTTGCCGTTAATTAGTTCACTAAGTTCAATGGCATAATTGGTTTTATAGTAATCATAGATATTGCGTGCTAACCCGGAGTGACCATTTAAATATGTTCCCTTGATAATTTCCTTACGTGGATTATGGAAATCAAAATATAAGCGTGAATCGTGGCACATTGTATCCAAAATAGCTTTAAACTCTTGTTCTTCAATATGAATCCCGCGCGTATATTTGCATTCTCTGCGATACGTATCATGGGAAACATTGACCGGAGAAGGCTCAAGAATCATTTCGATTTTTTTATTCAAATGTCAACAGCTCCTTTTAGGATATTAGCAACATGACTAGTTGAAATTCAAAGATGGCTTTTAATGAGTTAACCTTATAATTAAGTATATAATTGTCAGAAAATTATATCAATATTTTTCTACCAATCTTGCTGCTGTATTTCCTCAGCTATTACTTGTAAATCGTAGGCATTTATCATTAAAAGTGTGTAATCGTGAGTGTCCATATACTTTTCAGCTAGACGCTTCATATATTTTGGAGAGCCCTCGTTTTCTTCGTCGTAAACTAGTAGCAGACCATCTGTGTTTTGGATGATAAATTTATCCTTCTCGATAAATTGCCATGGAGCCTCATATGGCTTTTTCGTAACACTCGTCACAAAATCTGCTTGAGCTACTAAGGATTGATATGCTTCCTTTTTATGGTCCTGCCAATTTTTATCCTGCTCTAAAAAAGGGGTGATGATAGCATATTTTAAATGAGGAAATTCTTTTCTTAATATAATAACAACTTCCACAGCCCATGATTCCACCCCTTGCTGACCACTAATAATAACCCATTCTAAACCTTCATCAATAAGTACACGCAGACGGTTTTCAATTGCTTTTTTTATGATGGCAATGCCAGGATGCTTGTCATTGAAAATTCCTAATTCATGTGGTTTATAGCCTGTAATGATGATTCGTTGTATCAATAGGAAATCCTCCTAGGTTTAAGCTTTGTTATAGTAATTATACAATACGAGGCAATGGAAAAGAGTACGATATATTGTTGAAGAAGGCTATTGGAAGATTACAGTTCTAATAATTCTAGTTATTTGGTTAAGTTAATTACTATATAACTAAAATTATGTTTTACATAGAAAAATAGTAGTCTACTTACTTAAATAAGAAAAGTGTAGTTTAGTTTAATAAATCATTTTTCTGAAAATTTTGTTGCCTTTTGTAAATGATTAAGGTTATAGTTGAAATGTTAAATATTTTACAATTGAGTATATAATAGTAAATATAAATAAAATATGCATTTTATGTTTATTTTAGTAAAGGAGTTAGATAGAGTGATCCAATTTCAAAATGTTAATAAACATTATGGAGATTTCCATGTTTTAAAAGATATTAATTTAACAATTGAAAAAGGTGAGGTTGTTGTTATTATTGGTCCTTCAGGCTCTGGAAAAAGTACTTTACTCCGTTGCATAAATCGTTTAGAAACCATTTCTGATGGATTGTTAGAGGTAAATGGAGTGGAGATTAACAACAAAAAAACAGATATAAATGATCTGCGTAAAAATATTGGTATGGTATTCCAGCATTTTTATTTGTATCCACATAAAACAGTTCTAAAAAATATAATGCTAGCTCCTATGAAAGTAATAGGAAAATCGGAGGAAGAGGCGAAGAAAACAGCTTTGTATTACTTAGAAAAAGTAGGTATTCCAGATAAGGCGAATTCATTTCCATCGCAATTATCAGGGGGACAACAGCAACGTGTTGCAATTGCACGTGGTTTGGCAATGAGTCCTGACATTATGTTATTTGATGAACCGACGTCTGCACTTGATCCAGAAATGATTGGAGAAGTGTTGGATGTTATGAAAGCGCTAGCACGAGAAGGAATGTCGATGGTAGTTGTGACACATGAAATGGGGTTTGCTCGTGAAGTGGCCGATCGAGTGATTTTTATCGATAAGGGTCAAATTTTGGAGGATGCTAATCCAGCGGAATTTTTTAGTGAACCGAAAGAAGAGCGGGCTAAATTATTTTTAAGCAGGATTTTCAATCATTAATAACTTTTCAGAGAAAAGAATAGGGGGATTTTCAATGTTTAAAAACAGAAAATTTTTAATGTTCACTCTACTTATTGCTCTATCTGTGCTTGTCCTAGTAGCCTGTGGTGGAGGCGATAAAGAATCAAAGGATAAAGACTCTTCAGGTGCTGCGTCAAAATCAGCATTAGAAACTATTAAAGCGAACGACAAAATTGTATGGGGTGTTAAAAACGATACAAAGTTATTTGGTTTAAAAAATCCAAGTACTGGTGAAATTGAAGGTTTTGACGTAGATATTGCAAAGGAGCTTACAAAAATTATTCTCGGTGATGAGACAAAATTTGAATTTAAGGAAGTAACATCTAAAACACGTATACCAATGTTAAATAATGGTGATATTGATGCAATTATTGCAACAATGACAATTTCAAAAGATCGCAGTAAAGAAGTTGATTTTTCTGATGTTTATTTCGAGGCGGGACAATCGCTTTTAGTAAAAAAGGGTAGCTCAATTAAGAGTATTAAGGATATAGATCAAAACACAAAAGTAATTGCTGTTAAAGGTTCTACATCGGCAATTAATATTCGCGAAAAGGCTCCAAAAGCTCAAGTTCTAGAATTTGAAAACTATGCAGAGGCATTTACAGCATTAAAAGCTGGCCAAGGTGATGTATTAACGACGGATGATTCGATTTTATATGGTATGGCTTCAGAGGATGATAGATTCGAATTAGTTGGTGGACAATTCACAGAGGAGCCTTATGGCATTGCAATGAAAAAAGGTAGTGATGATTTTGTAAAAGCTGTTAATGACGCGCTTGCAGAATTAAAATCAAATGGTAAGTATGATGAAATCCACAATAAATGGATTAAGAAATAATTTATTATAAAACAATTTTTAATGTAACGAGCAGTCATATGAATATCCTCATGAATGTGGTGTTCAATAGGTGTATGACTGCTTGTTTCAATTTGGTTATTTAGTTCTATTCAGCGAGCTTTAATATATATCGATTGAATAAAGTTAATGTTTCTACTGGGGGTTGCGAATTTTGAAATTTAAAAATGCAAATGTAACTATATCGGCGGAACGTATTGGATTGGAGTGAAAATTGAATGCTAGATTTTACTATTCTTTCAGATAATATGGGGATGTTTCTTGAGGGTTTTAAAAATACTTTAGTTGTAAGTTTGTTAGCATTGGTTGGTAGTTTTATTCTAGGAACATTAATCGCTGTATTTCGAATTGCCCCCATCAAACCCTTGAACTGGATTGGTACAATTTATGTCGAATTTTTCCGTAATATTCCGTTGTTAATTATTTTATTTTTCATCTTTGTGGGATTACCAGTTTTAGGTGCTCGATTTAGTGGATTCCAAGCGGGCACAATTGCGTTGACAGTATATACTGCTGCTTTTATCGCAGAGGCTATTCGTGCAGGTGTTTTGTCTGTACATAAAGGCCAAACAGAGGCAGCAAGATCTTCAGGTTTAACGTATATCCAAACTAAGCGTTATATCATTCTACCTCAAGCTATTAAAATTGTTATTCCTCCATTAGGCAATCAATTTTTGAATCTCGTGAAAAACTCATCGATTTTAACTATTGTTGCTGCAGGCGAGCTAATGTATCAAGGTGATTTGATTTCTTCAAGAACTTTCGTAACCTTTGATGTGTATATTTTTATAGCGTTTTTTTATTTAATCATTACGCTTCCGTTAAGCTATGGTGTTAATCGTTTAGAAAAAAGCTTAGCGAAGAGCAACTAGTAGGGGGTTAGATAAATGGACTTTATTGGAGCATATAGCCCTGATCATTTTGTTTTTATATTGAAAGGTTTTTGGGTGACGCTAAAAGTTGCAGGTATTTCTATTTTATTGAGCTTTATTTTAGGGGCAATTCTAGGTATTTTTCGTTTTGCCAACATACCCATAATTGCGCAAATTTCAGCTGTTTTTGTTGAAGTGATAAGAAATTTACCACTATTATTAATTATTTTCTTTGTATACTTTGCCTTGCCAGAAGTAGGAATTAAATTAAGTATTACATGGTCTGCTATTTTAGCCCTGACAATTTTTGAATCTGCAATGCTAGCAGAAATTATCCGTAGTGGCTTAAACTCTGTACATAAAGGGCAGATGGAGGCAGGTCGTTCGTCTGGTTTATCTTATATACAAACATTATGGTATATTATTTTACCACAAGGGGTACGACGTATGGTTCCTCCGATCGTTAGTCAGTTTATTTCACTTCTAAAAGATACATCGCTAGCAGTTGTTATTGCGCTACCCGAGATGATGCATAATGCACAAGTAATCAACGCTCAAAATATTAATTATATTATTCCTGTTTTCATTTTAGTTTCTATTATTTATTTCATTGTAAATTTTGCACTTTCTTTAGTTGCACGTCGTTTAGAATTGAATGTAAGTAATTAATAAATTATATTATTTATAAAAGTTAGAAGCGATCCTATTTATAGTGCACCCCTAAACTTGGATATATTTATCTAGTTTAGGGGTTTAATTTTCAAAATGATAGTTAAAGAGGGTCTATCTATTAGAAAGAAATGTTAATACCACAGCTACAGCTGCACAGATGCCTAAAAACCACCATGTGTCTGTGAAGTCCTCTTTGGTGTCACTATTCATGTGTTATCTGTCCTTTCTTCTTAATCTGCCCATTCCATGACCAATTTGTCCATGCTCGCAGTATTGCTTCGAATGGTCCGCGTTTAAATTTCTTTAAATAGGCAATGCTAAACGCACATTGCAAGCTATAAACTACAATTCCGAATACAATGCCGCCAAAAACGCCCAGTTTGCTATATAAGCCTAGTCCATATCCGTAAAAGATTGTTGTACAAATCATGGTTTGCATTAGATAATTGGTAAGTGATAATTTACCAACACTTTCAAAGGCAGGAGAGAGCAATTGAACAGGACGAGATTTAAATAATAGTGCTGCTAGGCAGACATAGCCAATTGCTAAAAGCTGTGAGCCTCCCATTAACAAGAGATTCGAAAAATTATTTTCTATAAAACTAAAGCTTTTACAAGCAATCCCTATCGGAACGAGTAATGAACCTAGCTTATACCATTTCTTCTCATCCTCCATATTCACAAATGCTTGCTTTTTAGCAAGTCCCATACCAAGTAGGAACAATGGGGCATAGAAGATAGGTGCAAATATAAGGATGATAAAAATAAATGCAGGATCATCCATTCCAGGAGGTAAAGCATTTGCTCGAAAATCAAAAATTTCTAAATAGCTTCCATGTGCATACACATCATTGGCTTGCTCGATGTAAGTTGCTAACTCTTTTTGTTCTTTTTTATTTGGATCCATATAACCGAATGTTAAAGCAGTTGTCAGTACAAAAAGAATTCCTGCCCAAATAAAAAGTGTTTTCGGCTTACGGTTAATAAAAGGGAGTAAAAATAGAGTCATGCAGCCATAGGATAGAAGAATATCTCCCTCCCATAGTAGTGTGGAATGAAGCCAGCCAAGTACAATAAGCCCAGTGGCACGACGTAAAATGGACCAGCGACTTTTATTTTTTCTTTTTCGAATGGATTCAATCATTTTAATAAGAGAGAAGCCAAATAAAATTGTAAAAATAGGCATGAATGATCCTTCGATAAAGATTTTAACAAAATATAAAGCACCATTATCGATGGTTGAAAGATGCTGAAGCTCATCTTTACCATACATACCAAATTGGAAAATCAGTAAATTCGCCATTAAGATGCCAAATAAACTAAATCCACGCATTGTATCAATGAAGGTTACACGGTTTGTTGTCATTGCGTTTTATCTCCTTAATTGGTTATCTTATACATAGTGTACTTGGTGAAGCTTATGGTGAAATAATGACAGCCTTAAAGTAATCTTAAAAGTAGGTGATAGAATGCAAGATGCGTCAATTTTAGTGTTAGAGGATGAACGTGCTATTGCGGAGATGATTGAAATTATCTTAAGAAAAGATGGATTTTTAAACATCACATTATGTAGCACAGTGCAAGAAGCGAGAAAGAACTTAGAGATGAAAAGCTTTGATTTTTACTTATTAGATATAATGCTGCCAGATGGAAATGGGATAGATATGGCGAATCTTATTCGTGAACGTAGTGATGCACCTGTATTCTTTTTAACTGCCAAGGGTAGTGATGCAGATAAGCTTAGGGGGTTTATGAACGGTGCAGATGATTATATTACGAAGCCATTTAATCCACTTGAGCTGGTAGCGAGGGTGAAGGTACAGCTTGGACGCTATCTAAAAAAGAAGGATGTACGACAAAACAATCTTTTTGCATGTGGTCGATTTACATTTGATATTGATGCGGCAGAGATAACAGTGGATGGGATAAAGGAAATTATAAGTGGCCGATTGTTTCATCTATTAAAATATTTATGCGAAAATGCTGGACAGGTATTATCAAAGGAGCAAATTTATGAGCGTGTATGGGGCGATTGCTTATTCGATGATAATACTGTGATGGTGCATATTCGAAAACTACGAGAAAAAATAGAAAAAAATCCAGGTAAACCAGCGTGCATTATAACTGTTAGAGGTATTGGTTATAAACTTGTTGGAGATGTTCTTTCATGAAGCCTGCCAGAAAATTAACACTTCGCTTTGTGTCTTATTTCATTGTATTTTATTTGCTAATTATCTCGGGTTTTATCATTAGTTTAGTGTCCTTCGGAATCTTTATCAATAAACGAGTGGGCGACAATATTCATGTAATGAGCTCCTATGAAATTAAAGATGATGCTATCGTAGAAAAGGGAGCATCCATTCAAATTGCTGATTATTTAGTAAAGAGAGCGAAGGAGAATGCAGGGCAATTATATTTATTCAATCAGTCCATGAACATTGTTGATTATACAGGAGACTTGTGTGAGCTATGCGGAATGTCCGATAGTGAGATAATGAATCTTAAGAAACCAGGTATGCATACGTGGGAGATTCCTAATTATTATTTATTATTTCTGCCAGTATCACCTGTTCAGCCACTTTTTGAGAGCGCACTTCAAAGTTGGAAAGAAGAAGGTGAGATATCCACAGAACTACTCCAACGTATTCAGGATAAAAAGGCAGCTATTGAAATCTATAATGAGCAATGGGACCGTGTAGAAGTTATTGGAGAGCATTATAAAAAGCTCCATAAGCCACAATTACTAGAAGAAAAATATGATATTTTTGAGCATGCAGAGTTAACACAGAGTGCAGCTTTAGAGAACAGCTCAACGCTGGTTGTACGGATGCCCAATCCATCGTATAAGCCATTTGAGGAGCCCTTTAATAAAGCAATGCTGTTATTTATCTCCATCTTTTTTGGTGGACATATTATTTTGTTAATTGGTGTTATTTTTTTATCTATAAGCATTTCCCGTCAATTTGTACGACCACTTGTTTATGTATTATCTAGAATTGATCGACTTACTCAGTTTGATTATAGTGAGGTAAGTGATAAGAATATTCATCATCGGAAGACAGGGAAGCTAAAAAGGAAATTTAAATTATTTCAACCTGTGGATGAATCTCTCAACCATTTATCAGAACGACTTACTTTTAACGAAAGGCAAATTAAACAGGCAGAGCAATTACGTGAAGAGTGGATTACGGGGCTATCACATGATTTAAAAACACCTCTTAGCTCAATTTATGGTTACTCCACTATGCTTGCTTCAGAAGACTATCATTGGTCAATGGAGGAAATGCGTATTTTTGCAAGTACAATGCAGGAAAAGGCAACGTATATGGACGCACTTATTCAGGATTTGACCTATACGTATCAATTGAAAAATAAAGCCATTCAACTTGAAAAAGTGCTGTTACCGCTTGCCTCGTGGCTACCGAAGTTCGTAGATGAGCAAGTATCTGTAAATGTCTATGGAGATGTTATGCTAGAAGCAGATGAGCTTTTATTAAAACGTATTTTAGATAATTTGATTACCAATGCTAAGAAATATACACCTAAAGGCACCAAAGTAATGGTGGAGGCACAGCAAATCAATAAATCTATAGTAATGACAATCACGGACCAAGGACCTGGTATACCGCAGGAAGAGCTAGATAATTTATTTGAACGATATTATCGAGGTACTAATACGACAGATGATACTACTGGTACAGGGTTGGGATTAGCTATTACTAAGCAATTGATTGATCTGCATAACGGATCAATCAACGTTCGTTCAGACTCAGGTGGCACAGTTTTTGTTTTAACATTTCATTGTAAATCGCAATAAAAATAGGGGTAGTACAAGTGATGATTCACTATGTACTACCCCTTGTTGTCATTCTAGTTGAAATTTCAGCATGAAAGTGTAATTTTTTAGGGGATTCCCCCTATATGAAGTCTATTTTCTAACAATTAGTATAAAGATACAAAAGGCATATTCGAAAAAATGGCAATAATCAGGGGGGATACATATGAAAACTTCTTTCAAAGTAGTCATTGTTGGAGGAGGAGCGGCTGGTATTTCTGTGGCGGCGCGTTTACTCCGGAAATCTCATGCTCTTCAAGGGGAGATTGCTATTATTGACCCAGCCGAAAATCATTATTATCAACCGCTCTGGACCTTGGTTGGTGGTGGTGCAGCGAACAAAAGTGACTCTGAACGTAAAATGGCTTCGGTTATTCCTCAAGGAGCAATTTGGTTAAAGGAGGCTGTTAATGGCTTTAAACCAGCAGAAAATCGGGTGTTTACGCATAGTGGTACAACCTATACATACGATTTTTTAGTGGTTGCAGGAGGTATTGAAATTAACTGGAATGCTATCAAAGGACTGAAGGAGTCGCTTGGCAGCAATAGTGTATGTAGTAATTATTCATTTGAACATGTGGATTATACATGGGAAACGATTCGTAATTTTAAATCTGGTACTGCTGTCTTTACACATCCTAACTCTCCAGTTAAATGTGGTGGTGCACCTCAAAAAATTATGCATATCGCAGAGGATTATTTTAATAGGGTAGATGTTCGAGACAATATTAGCATTATTTTTGGTTCAGCAAATCCAGCGATTTTTGACGTACTGAAATATCGTGAGGCACTTGAAAAAGTTATAGAACGGAAAAAAATAGATGCACGATTCCGACTAAATTTAATTGAATTAAAGGCTGATGCAAAAGTTGCTGTTTTTGAAAATTTAGATACAGGTATATTAGAGGAAATTAAATACGATATGATCCATGTTACGCCATATATGTGTTCCCCTGAATTTATCAGGACAAGTCCTTTAGCGGATGAAAATGGCTGGGTAGATGTTAACCCATTTACATTACAACACACAAGATTCCAAAATGTTTTTGGTTTGGGGGATAACGCAAATCTATCGACATCAAAAACAGGAGCTGCTATCCGTAAGCAAGCACCAGTTGTAACAGATAATTTAATGGCTTTAATGCGACAACAGCCGATGACACAAAAGTATAATGGCTATTCCTCCTGTCCAATCGTAACAGGTTATAACAAATTGATTTTAGCTGAATTTGATTATAGTAAGGAACCTGTTGAATCCATGCCTTTTAATCAAGCTGTGGAAAGGGCAAGTATGTATTTTATGAAGAAAGAGTTACTCCCTGTTTTGTATTGGGATGGCATGCTAAAAGGCACTATGTAAGTACGAATGAAGGGAGGCGATATGAATGGCTAATGCAACAACAAGCATGAACGAGGAAATACATCAATTAATGGAAGTGCTTGAGAAACCAGAAATTCGACACTCTTTACAACAATTATTAGAGAAATTACCAGAAATACAAGAAACGATAGAATCTGTTGGCGAAGTAATGGAATTTGGGAAATCTGTATTAAAAGATGATAAAACGATAAGTCGATATGAGGATTTAGTTTCTACCTATAATATAAGCCTTGATACACTTTCTGCCATTGTACAGATCATTGAGAAAATGCCAAAGCTAGTTCATATTTTACAGCAGTTAGAGGATGTAATGGATTTTATTACAGCGGTTCTTCAAGATAAGCAGACAACAACATATGCCATTAATAATGCTAAGGAATATATAGATCCATTGATTGAGAATGGGAAAAAAGGTATGGGCTTTATAAAGATAGTGCAGCAAAGGGCAGAGGAAAAACCTCAAAACCTTACCGTTTTTTCAATTATTAAATGGATGAAGGATCCTTCTGTTCAAAGGCTTCTAAATTATGTGCAGGCTACATTAGACATTTTAAAAGAAAAAAATAGAACGTAAAGGGGAGTAGAACAAATGTTATTACGCTATTTTTATGATGAAAAATTAGCTCACGCTTCATATGTAGTAGGTTGTCAGGCAAAAGGGGAAATGGTCATTATTGACCCGATGCGTAATATTGAGCCTTATCTTGCGCTAGCAGAGAAAGAGAAAATGGAAATTATAGGATCTTTAGAAACACATATACATGCTGATTTTGTTGCAGGTTCTCGTGAGCTAGCAGATCGTACAGGAGCGATAATGTATATTTCTGATGAAGGTGATAATGATTGGAAATATAAGAATCTTGAAGGAATTCCACATCAGCTATTAAAAGATGGTGACGAGTTTGTTATTGGTAATCTGATTTTTAAAGTTATGCATACACCAGGACATACGCCTGAAAGTATCTCCTTTTTACTCACTGATCGAGGTGGTGTAGCTGATAAACCAATGGGGATTTTTACAGGCGACTTTGTATTCGTAGGAGATATTGGACGTCCTGATTTATTAGAAAAGGCTGCTGGAATGAAGGGAACCTCATTAGTAGGAGCAAAGGCAATGTTTAAATCATTAGATCGCTTTAAGGATTTACCTGATTATATGCAGATTTGGCCAGCGCATGGTGCAGGTAGTGCATGTGGTAAAGCGTTAGGTGCTGTTCCATCATCGACAGTTGGATACGAAAAGCAATTTAATTGGGCTTTGCAATTTGATGATGAACAGAAATTTATAAATGCATTGCTAGATGGACAGCCAGAGCCCCCGTACTATTTCGCTATAATGAAGCAGGTCAATAAAGTGGGAATTGAGCTTGTTAAAAATTTACCTATAGTACAAGTAGTATCTAGTTATGCAGAGCTTTCTCAACTTATATCTGAAGGAAAGCAAGTCATTGATACGCGATCAGCAGCTGATTTTTCAAAAGGGCATATCGCAGGTACATTGAATATTCCTTATAATAATTCTTTTACAAATTGGGCTGGTTGGCTGGTTGATTATTCAAAGCCATTATATATGCTTATAGCACCTGACCAACTAGATGATATATTAATAGCATTACGCTCAATTGGTATTGATAATGTTGAGGGCTATGCAGATATAGAGAAAATTATACAAGAGGCAACATCCAAGGAAACCTATGAGAATATAACACCCTTGGAAGCGAAGCCACTAATAGAGGATGGAAGCGTCTATATACTAGATGTTCGTAATCAAACAGAATATATGGCTGGACATATTGAAAATGCCCAACATATTATGGTAGGGACACTAAAAAACCGTTTAAATGAGGTACAAACAGATAAAAAAATTATTGTACAGTGCCAAGCAGGTGCTCGTTCAGCTATTGCTTGTAGTGTACTAAAAGCCAATGGAATTCATGATATTACTAATTTAACAGGCGGTTATACAGCCTGGGTACAAAAAGTTATGAATAAATAGATTTTTATAAGCCGCTAGAAGCAAATGCTTTATAGCGGTTTTTTTCTAAACAAGTAAGTAAAATATGGTTATCATGCCCCTTTGAGATTTTTCAGAAAGTAAAGAAGTTCAACATGAAAAGGGTTTAGGAGGAATGCTTGTCTTGGAGGAAGAACAGCTTAAAAATAAATATTTAAAGCAAATTTTTCAATATATTCAAGATGGAATCATTATTATGAATCACGATAGAGAAATTTTAATGATGAATCCTTCAGCTAAGCGATTAACTGGTTGGAAAATGGGGGATCGAGTACCCTATTGTTCATTTTGTGAAAATCGAAAAAAATCTCCAGGAGAACAGACATGTTATTTAATAGAACGCAATGAGGTTCCCTATTTTTTGTCAAAGATGCCAACGTATCATGGTAGTAAGATCGACGTTGAGATGAGTACGGCATTAATCTATACAGATAGTAAAACAAAGGAGCAGGAATTTCTTCTAGTTCTACGAGATCAAACACTTCAATTAAGGGAAGAAGAGGCAAGAGTTTCTAAGTTTATTATTAAAAAATTAATTGAAGCAAAGGAAGAGGAGCATAAAAGACTAGCACAGGAATTACATGATGGTGTCGGGCAATCATTATTTACTATTTCAGTTGCTCTGCAAGCGGTTGAAGCCTATGTAAAAGAGCATGAAAAACTACATATTTATATTGAAGAGGTTCGGAATGAACTTGAGAAAGTGATGAATGATATTAAATCATACTCCTATCAACTCCGTCCACATAGTCTCGATCAATTAGGGATTACACCTACACTAAGTACACTTGTAGACTCTGTGCAAAAGGTCCATTCAGAAATTTCTATCTTGTTAGATGCAGATTTTCGAGAGCGTTGTCATCCATCTGTAGAAATCAATATTTATCGTGTAGTACAAGAGGCACTGCATAATATTGTGAAATACGCCAAGGCTTCAAAGGTGATTGTTCGATTAGAAAAGAAGGCAGAATACTTAACACTTTATATAGAAGATAATGGTATAGGTTTTAATCTGCAAGAGGTAAAAAAAGAAGGACTTGGTTTAAAGCATATGGAGGAACGAATAACATTGTTAGGTGGAAGCTTTAATATAATTTCTGCCCATAACCAAGGGACAAAAATTAAGATTTCAGTGCCTAACTGGAAGGATGACTATCAATGATTCGTGTACTAGTGGTAGATGATCATGTTTTAATCCGTAAGGGTATTGTTCTTTTATTAGAAAATTATAAAGATGTTGAGGTAGTTGGTGAGGCGGGTGATGGGGCGGAAGCTATTACTCAAGCAATCGCTTTAGAGCCGGATGTTATGCTAATGGATGTTTCCATACCAAATGGTCTAGATGGATTTACTGCTACAGAGGAAATTTTAAAGCAAATGGATAATGTCAAAATTATTATGCTAACAATGCATAATGAAATCGCTTATATTCAAAAGGCAATTTCTTTGGATGCACATGGCTATATTTTAAAAAATAGTCAGGGTGGAGTACTTTATGAGGCGATTCATGCCGTCTATAACGGGCGTACTTTTTATCATGTTGGTATTCCACAGGAATTAATCAATAAATTATTTAAGTATAAGGGACAAGAGGGAAAGTGTATATTAACCGTTCGGGAGAAGGAAATAGTAAGACTAACAGTGCTTGGTTTTACAAATGTTCAAATTGCTGAACAACTTTTTATAAGTAGTAAAACAGTTGAAAATCATAAGTCAAATATTATGCAAAAACTGCATTTGAAAAGCAAGGCAGAGCTTATTCAGTATGGATTGGCGAATAGCTATTTATAAGAATGAGGAACCTAATTTAGTTTGAAGTTCTCTGTCACAATGATAAAGGCGATTAGTGGAAAACCCCTATATGTCTAAAAAAACGGAGGGATTATACTGTAAGCACATATAAAGCGTGAAGGAGATGTAAAAATAATGGATATAGAATTTATAATCGTTATTTTCCTCATTGGTTTCATTGGCTCTTTTGTGTCTGGAATGCTAGGAATTGGCGGTTCAATTATTAAGTATCCAATGCTTTTATATATTCCACCGCTTTTTGGTATAACTGCATTTTCAGCACATGAAGTTTCAGGAATTAGTGCTGTTCAGGTATTTTTTGCAGCCATTGCAGGAGTTTGGGTATATCGTAAAGATGGCTATCTAAATAAAACCCTCATTCTTTATATGGGTGGAGCAATATTAGCTGGTAGTTTCATAGGGAGCTATGGATCGAAATTTTTATCCGAAAACGGTGTTAATATTGTATATGGTATTCTAGCCTTGATTGCAGCGATAATGATGTTTATGCCAAAGAAAAAAAACGATGATAAGCCGATGAATGAAATAATTTTTAACAAGCCATTAGCAGTAACCCTAGCCTTTATTGTTGGAGTAGGCTCAGGGATTGTAGGGGCTGCAGGAGGTTTTTTACTTGTTCCAATTATGCTTGTCGTTCTTGATATACCAACGCGAATGACCATTGCCACAAGTCTTGCTATTACATTTATTTCATCAATTGGGGGTACAATTGGTAAAATCATGACTGGACAGGTAGAGTACTATTCAGCAATCATCATGATTATTTCTAGTATAATAGCAGCTCCATTAGGGGCAAAAGTAGGCAAAAATATAAATACAAAAATACTACAAGGTATTTTAGCTGTACTAATATTAGCGACAGCCATTAAGATTTGGATTGATTTATTATGAAAGGATGCCTGTGTTAAATAAAGATAAGCACTGTTAATGTAATGGATTTCTAAATGCTAGGACAAAAAAACAAGGCATGGCTATATGGAAAGCTACATATTCAAGCTTCCTATATAGCCCTTTCTTGACTTTATTTTTTGCATCTCTCAGAGGGTTGCTCAATTTTTACATATCGCCAAAGGCTATTGGCAATATCACGTGCTTCTGCGACGTGCCCCGTTCCAACGAAAGCTTTACGGAAAGGTGTAAGAAGTGATTCTATGATAAAAAGCTTTGGTTTTTCACGCTGTAGTTCCTCTAATAAAAAATCCACGTACTCTAAGCCTTCCACTGTCTCATTCTTAGTTAAACCCTTTTTAAAGCCTCTTAATTGCTCAATAACTGTGTCTTTATTAACTGTTTTATAATTCACAACATTTTGGATGGTGTTAATCATTTCAACACTAACAATGATTTCTTTTGATTCAAGCATAGCAGGTATAATTACGCTAATATTGCGTAATGCTACACGTACAATTGCTTCGCGATTTATATATTTATAATCGGCAATTAAAACAGCTCGCAATGTCAGATTAATCATACCAAGTGTCTGTACAGCACATTCATAGCTTATTGGACTAATTTCTTCTCCAAATACTTGAACAAGTCGATTTGCAAGCCATTCTAGCTCTTGTAAGTGATAGTTTATAATGATTTTTTTAAGTTCATTATCCCGAGAATGGAATATAGACTCGAAAATTTGAATTAAATTATGCTCACGATTGACATACATAAGTACTGCGACTTGCTGTGTTAAGACTTCCAGGTCGGTAGGATCTTTCCCATATAGAAGTTCGTGGCGACGATTACTTGCCTCCTCACGCCCCTCATCCAATATGGCGATTAAGCATTCATTTTTAGAAGAGAAATGATTATAAAATGTGCCCTTTGAAATTTTAGCTGCACCGATGATGTCATTAATGGATGTATCAACGAATCCTTTTTCAATAAATAAGTCCCTTGCAGCAGAAATGATTTGTCTTTTTCTTTTATTCATAACCTCACCTTTTTATCAATATTATACTCTTATTCTATATCTAAAACGCTTATATATCAACGTTTAAAATTTTTATAGACTTAATTCTTGAAAAAAGTAGACTGCGAGTATAAAATAAGTTTTATCGAAAAACAAGAAAGAATTGAGGGATATATATGGAAAGTGAGCAAACAATGAAAAAGCCCCCATATGGCATGATTTCAATATTATTTGTGGGTGCTTTTGTTGCTTTTCTAAACAACACATTGTTAAATGTTGCGTTACCAACAATCATGAAAGATTTTGGTATAACGTATTCAAAAGTACAATGGCTCGCAACAGGTTATATGCTGGTAAGTGGTATTCTAGTGCCAGCTTCAGCGTTCTTTGTTACACGCTTTAAAAATAGACATTTGTTTATTGCAGCAATGTCAGTCTTTACAATCGGTACAATTATGGCTGGATTTGCACCTAACTTCGAAGTATTACTAGCAGGTCGTATGGTGCAAGCAGCAGGGGCTTCTAGTATGTCGCCGCTTTTAATGAATGTAATGCTGTTTAGTTTTCCAAAAGAAAAACGCGGTGCAGCAATGGGGATTTTTGGTTTAGTAATGATTTCTGCGCCAGCGATAGGTCCTACATTATCAGGATATATTGTTGAGCACCATGATTGGCGTATGCTATTCCAAATGATTATTCCGTTTGCTGTCATTAGTTTGTTGTTTGGTATTTGGAAATTAGAAAACGTGATGGAGACACGTAAGGTTCATTTAGATCTACTTTCAGTACTATTATCAACAGTTGCGTTCGGTGGTATTCTATATGGTTTCAGTACTGCAGGGGATAAAGGCTGGTCAAGTCCTTGGGTATATGGCCCAATTTCAATTGGTTTTATTGCTTTACTGATATTCATCTATAAACAGTTACGCATGGACCAACCTTTGTTAAATTTACGTATTTATAAATATCCGATGTTTGCATTAGGTTCTGCTATCTCAATTATCGTGTCAATGGCTATGTTCTCTGGTATGATTTTAACTCCTGCTTATGTACAATCGATTCGTGGGATTGATCCGTTTACAGCGGGTTTAATGATGCTTCCAGGGGCACTTGTAATGGGGATTATGTCGCCGATTACAGGGAAACTTTTTGATAAGTTTGGACCGCGTATCTTAGCCATTATCGGGTTAGCTATTACAACGGTTGCAACATTCGGTTTAACAAAATTAGAATTAGATTCAAGCTATACATTTATCGTATCTATGTACTCAATTCGTATGTTTGGTATATCAATGGTAATGATGCCAATTATGACAAATGGTTTAAACCAATTACCACAAATGATGAACCCGCATGGTACAGCTATTAATAATACTGTACAGCAAGTGGCAGGAGCCATTGGTAGTGCTGTAATGGTTACGTTCATGAATAACCGTACAAAAGCTACAGCCCAGGATTTAATTGCAGAGGCAAAAGCAAATGCAGCGCAATCAGGAGCAGCTCCAACACCTGAGCAAATGCAGCAAATGCAGGATCAAATCATGCAAAATGCCTTATTAGATGGGATTACACACTCATTCTTTATAGCAGCTTGTGTTACAGTAATTGCCTTTGTACTTGCGTTCTTCTTAAAACGTGTAAAAATTGAAAGTGCAGCTGCACATATGGATTTGAAAAAACCAACTAAATAATTTATAACCTGCCAGAAGTAATTCTACTGGCAGGTTTTTCCTTTTAGTAGAAAAAAATAACCCGTTTATGTAATCACAGCGATTACAAAACGGGTTATTGCTTTGCGTGATGATATTAAATGTCCTTTTTAAATAATGCCCCTGGCCAAAAAGCAAATTTACCCAAAACGGTAGTGATTGCTGGGACAAGTAAAGGACGCACAATGAATGTATCTAGAAGTACCCCAATTGCTGTAACGACACCGAACTGCACTAATACTTGAATTGGCAGTGTTGCAAGAACTGCAAATGTCCCTGCCAAGATAAGCCCAGCAGATGTAATAACACTCCCTGTTCGTACAACACCTTCCTCTACTGCAGTTAAATGATCGGTAGTCTTTCGTTTTTTCCAAATCTCTGAAATCATAAAGATATTATAATCTTCTCCAAGTGCTACTAAGAAGACAAAGGCATAGAGCGGAATTGCTCCTGAAATGGCCTCAGCTCCCATAACATGATGTAAAATAAGCCATCCAGCCCCAAGTGCACCGAAATAGGAAATAATAACAGTGGCTAATAAATAAACTGTCGCTGTAAGGGAGCGAAGATAGATAAATAATAATAGAGCGATCAAGGCAATCATCGTTGGCATAATGACCGTTTCATCCCTTACCGTAATTTGCTGTGTATCATATTGACTAGCTGTCTCTCCACCAATCCATATATGCTGGTCTGCCTCTTTAATGCCTTTAGATTCAAGCATTTTTACTACTTCTGCTTTTAGCCCTGGAATATGTGCTAATGATTCCTTAGCATAAGGATTTATATTTAAAGTTAGTTCATACAATTGTATATGATTATTCTTTTCTCCAATCTGAACATCTGTGACATTGTCAATATAAGAGATAGATGCTAATTGCTGTTGTAAATTAATATCTGTTCCCTTAGTGTCAATGACGAGCTGTATAGGTGCTAATTCACCAGGAGAGAAGTTTTCTTCTATTAAAGTAAAGCCTTCACGTGACGGCATATCCTCAGGGAAGGATGATAATAAATCAAAAGTATATTGAATACGTGGCACAAATACGCTTAAACCACCTAATAATAATAAAGTTACTACTATCACAATCCATGGTTTATGTGTCACAAAATACCCGATTTTATGACTTGTTTTATGGGAAGGCTTGTGTTGCTTTTTACCTTTCCTTTGAGCCATGTCCTCTGTTCTAGGTACAAATGGGAAAAAGGCTACGCGACCTATTAAAACAAGAATTGCTGGTAGTACAACGAGTGCTGCAACTCCCATTACAAGTACGCCAAAGCTAAATGGAACTGCAAAGCGTTGAAATGCACCATAATGGGCAAGGCTAAGAGTAGCTAGACCGATCACAACAGTTAAGGCACTCATCAAAATTGCTCCACCAGATTCCCTTACTGCAAGCTTCATGGCTGTTGTTTTATCCTCAACCTCAAATAGAATTTCGCGGTACTTTGAGATTAAAAATAGACAATAGTCTGTACCTGCACCAAAGAGTAGCACGGTCATAATAGAAACAGCCTGTGAATCCTTAGCAATCCATCCATGATCAGCGAAGAAGCCAAGGGTTGGACTGATGATACCATAAGCAAGGCCCACAACGAGTAAAGGAATGATAGCCAACAATGGTGAACGATAAATAATAATTAATAGCACCAAAACAAGGAGTACAGTTGCCATTAATAATTTTGTATCAGCTTTTGAAAATAGACTGACGGCATCTGTTGCAATGCCGACTGGTCCAGAATAACGAACATGAAGTGCGTCACTGGCTAAGTCCTTCTTTGATTGAACATTATTTTCATCCATTGTTTTCGTTAATGCATTTAAACTTTCTTGCAAAATATCAGTTGCAAGCCCTTTTTCAAAGAAGACAGGAGTGACAATGGTTGTACTGTTTTCAGATGCGGAGGCGGCAATGGCCTGTGTAGGCATTTGATCGTACGGTGGAATGAGCATTTGATGAGCTAAAGGTTTATCTTTTAGCTTTCCATAAATCTTTTGGATAACACCAAAATCATCAGTAGTTAGACCACTTTCTCGATGCCAAACAAGTAATAAGGGTGTGCCTGCATCATTAGGGAATTGCTCTGCAATGATAGCAGCGGCTTGTTCTGACATTTCTGTACTAGGTAAATTTTTACCTGATTCACTTTCAATGCTATTGATTTGTGGCCAAGCAAAGGATAGAACAACAACAAGTAAAACCCAAAAAACAAGGGTTAGGACCCGACCCTTTTTACTTGCTACTATTGAGCCCCATTGCTCAAGCGGATGTTTTTTCACAAGAAGACCTCCATTCGGTATAAGTATTATTAATTATATATACTAGTAGGTTAATTAATCAATTGTGAAATACTAATATGTTATACTATGTTTAACTTCTTTCAGCAATGTTTTTTGTATCGAATGCGTAGCTGCAGATGTTTTATGCGCGTAAGCGTAGCGGCAGATACAGAAGTCTCCCACCTCTATAGGTGGTGAGATGAATGCGAATTTAATTTTCAGAGGGTGTTCAAACTTCCGCTGAAAGAAGTTAAAGTCTCCGGCAGATGTCACAGAATCGAAAAGGAGTTCTTTGTGTAAGCACAAAGCCGATTCCGGACGCAATTATGCCGAGGCATAATTGATAAACAATGCTTTATAAGGAGGCGAATATGATGAAACAATCGCCGCGTGTTCTCGGAAGGCCTCGCCATAATGAAAATGCAAAACCGACAAAAAATATTGTCCTTGAAACGGCCACAAGACTTTTTATTAAAGAGGGCTACAAAAATATTTCGATGGATGATGTAGCAAAGGCTTGTAACGTGACAAAGGCAACCGTCTATTATTACTACCCAACAAAAGGTGATCTATATACATCTGCATTAATTGCAATGATGGATAGAATTCGACTAGCTATTCTGCAAATTTTAGAGCAGCCAAAACCCTTTAAAGAACGTCTAGAGCAACTTGTTGAAGTTCACTTATCAGCTACAGTAGATATTGACATGAAAAACTTTATGAGAGAGGCGACAATTAATTTATCGGAATCTCAGTTAAAAGAAGTACATGTTTCAGAAAATAAAATCTATCAAACAATTGAGCAGACAATGCAGCTAGAGATGGAGAAGGGTACAATTCGTAAAGGAAATGCTACCTTTTTTGCGCATACATTTATGGCGATGATGTCCATTGGATATTTCAAAGATGGGGAAGGAAAGCGATTGTTTAACACAGTACAAGAAACAGCCAAAGAAGTGACTACTTTCTTTTGGCAATCTGTTCATAATAATGAATAAGCACCTTTAAAACTTTTAAAAGAAGTTATCTCAAATTTTGAGGTAACTTCTTTTTTGTGATGCAGGTCACATTAATTGATAATGGTTCTCATTTATAGTGATGAATATAACGAAAAGAGGAGGAACTGGAATGGCAATATCAGAACAACGTCTACCAACACATTTATTTTTAGCGAAATTAGGGAAAACGGTTTTACGCCCGGGTGGGAAAGAAGCAACGAATCGAATACTTAAGGCTTGCCAATTACATAAAGGAAGTCAAGTTCTAGAGGTTGCAACAAATATGGGCACTACCGCGATACACATAGCTAAAACATATGAGGCAAAAGTAATTGGCATAGATATCAACAAGGATGCTGTTCAAAAAGCAAACGACAATATTATTCGTGAAAATGTTCAACATCTAGTTCAAATCCAACAAGGTAATGCAACACAACTACCCTTTGAGGATGCATCATTTGATGTAGTTATCAATGAAGCCATGCTCACAATGCTTCCTCAAGAAATGAAGGAACAGGCATTGTCTGAATATATGCGTGTTTTAAAGCCAGGTGGTATTTTAGCAACACATGATTTAGTTATAAAGGCTGTGAACGAGGAAAATGTGTTAGAAGAAATACAGGCATTACGTGATGTCATCATCGTAAAGGCACAGCCATTAACTAAACAGCATTGGCAGACATTGTTTGAAAATGTAGGCTTTCAACAGATTGATTCACAGACAGGTGAGCTCCATCTAGTATCCTTAGTAGGGCTTGTTCGTGATGAAGGCTTGGATGGTTTAGCTCATATGATTGAGAATGCTCGAAAAAAACCAGAGGATGAAAAATATTTCCTTGAAATTATTGAACATTTCGATGTTGCTCGTCAGCATTTTGGACACATCACTGTCGTAGCAAAAAAGCAAGGATAACGTATGGAAACAATCATCCAATTTCAACAGGTATCAAAATCCTTTGGTGCTAAACAAATAATTAAAAATTGCAATTTGAGCTTACAGGAAGGTGAGATTGCTGCGATTATCGGACCTTCAGGGTGTGGGAAAACGACTTTTTTACATTTAGCCACAAAAGTATTGCAGCCAACATCAGGACAAGTCACATGCTTTGCAGATCGATTAGGTTACGTATTCCAGGAGCCAAGGCTATTACCGTGGTGTACATTATACGAAAATGTTGCATTTAGCTGTAATGGTGTTGTAGACAAAGCACAGATTATCAATCTACTGAGTCGAGTCAAACTTGAGAATGAGCTAGCTGCGTTTCCAAAGCAATTATCTGGCGGTATGAAGCAACGGGCATCCATTGCTAGAGCATTTGCTTGTAAACCAAAGCTTATTATGATGGATGAGCCTTTTTCAGCGTTAGATTATTGGATAAAAAAAGAGCTTATAGAGGATGTTATTGATTTAATCGACAACGAGCATGTGAGTATGCTTTATGTGACACATGACTACGAGGAGGCAGCGACAGTTGCAGACCGTATTATTAATATCACGCAAGCGAAAGAGGGCATTTACAAGGAATATATATTAAATGTACCACGTAAACAACGTAGCTTTGACTACATTAAAAATATGGAATATCAATTATTACAAAAATCGTAAGGGAGAAAATAGGATGAAAAAATGGTCTTTTAATAGTTTTTTAATCATATGCCTAGTATTTATATTAGTAGCTTGTGGAAAAACGGACAATGCACAAAAAGAACAAGCATCGAAAGAAAAAGAGCAGCCTTCTACTGAGCAATCAGCAACTACTGAGGTAGAAAAGGCTGAAAAAATTACGATTCAAGCACCTGCAGGTATTTCGATTGCAGCTCCACTCTATAAAATCATGAAGGATAATTCCTTATTGGAGGGTGCAGAGGAGGTTGAATTTTTGACGTGGAATACACCTGATGAGCTACGAGCACGCATAAGCGGTAAGCAAGTGCAAATATCTGCTGTTCCCACATATGTAGGAGCAAATCTTTATAATAAAGGTGTAGACATTCAATTAGTCAATACATTAATTTGGGGAATTTTATATTTTATTGGACCTGAAGGGGAAACGATTTCATGGGAGAGTTTGAAGGGAAAAACAGTACATGTTCCTTTTAAGGGTGACATGCCAGCTTTAGTATTCCAGTATTTATTGCAAAAAAATGGTCTGGATATTGAAAAGGATTTAAAGGTGGAATATTCCTCTACACCACAAGAGGTCGTGCAGCTATTAGCAGCAGGCAAGGCACAGTATGCAGTGTTACCAGAGCATACAGCATCATTAGTTATGGCAAAGGCTAAGAAAGAGGGAGTTGCGTTACAGAAATCAATGAGTTTGCAAGAGGAGTGGGCAAAGGCAACAGGAAAGGAACCACGAATTCCACAAGCAGGAATTATTGTTGATCGAGCATTAATCCAAGAGCATCCTGAGTTTGTGGAGTTATTGCAAAAACAAATAGAGACATCCATTCAATTTTTAAAAAATGAACCTGTGGCTGCAGGCGAACTATTAGCGAGCTATCAAGAGGGACTAGAACCTGCGTTTATTACTAAATTGCTTCCGTATTTAAATATTGAATTCGTAACAGCTCAAGAAGCAAAAGAGGAGCTTGAGTTTTTCTTTGAACAGCTAGCCTCATTATCACCAGAAATAATCGGTGGACAGTTACCAGATGAAAAATTCTATTATGAGCCGTAAAAATAGCTTTATCATTCAAGTAAGTACGTGCATTGGGATATTGCTCATTTGGATAGTGCTATCATTTAACTTTCCTAGTATTCTCATTCCATCACCATATGAAACACTAGTAGCTTTATGGAAAATTACAATTACTGGCGAGTTACTACAGCAATTTTATTTAACGATGATTAGAATGAGTATAGGATTGCTAATAGGTATGACCTTTGCAACTATTTGTGGACTGTTAGCAGGGAGGTTTGCTGTTATTTATGAAATATTTCGCCCTATTATTTCATTTTTACTGGGTATCCCGCCAATTATTTTAGTAGTCGTTGCAATGGTTTGGTTTGGCACAAATTCTATTATTCCAGTATTTGTAGTAAGTATATTGGTGTTTCCAACCTTTTACGTTAATATTGCCAATGGCTATCGACAAATTGATAGTCAGTTATTACAGATGGCAACTGTTTATCAAAAATCAAATTGGCAGAAAATGCGCTTTATTATTTTGCCGAGTCTAATGATTCCTTTTTTGACTGCGTGTTCATTAGCAGCTGGAGGTGCAGTAAGAATTACAATCATGGCAGAGTTATTAGGAACAAGTAATGGAGTTGGTGCAGCGCTAACAATGGCTCGTATTAATATCAATACAGATAAAGTATTTGCTTGGACATTTATCAGTGTATTAACCATCATAGCAATTGATATATTTATATTAAATCCGTTAAAAGTAAAAATGATGAAATGGAATATGGAGGAGTAACGATGACAATTTTTCATGTACAGACTGTGCTAGCAGAAAAGGCAAAGCATGTAGGAAAGCTAGGAAGTGTTGATGGTGCAGAGGTATTAAATATTCAATTATGTGCAGGTGAAAAAATTCCAGCACATCATACAGATAATGAAGTATTAATTATCGTTCAATTTGGCGAAGTTCGCTTTATCATTGAAGGAAAAGAAGAAATTTTAACGGCGGATACGATATTAGCTATAAAACCACTGGAGAGTCATAGCTTAGAGGCAATAACAGATGTTCGTATCATCGTCATTAAATTAAAATAACGAAAAAGCTCCTATTATGGAGCTTTTTCTCATAGTGTTGAAAAATTAAATAGTCAAGGGACTTTTTGTGAATATTTAGTTAAAATGAAGGTGATTTCCGTTCCAGGCTACTCGCTTTCCAGTGGGCGAGCGACGAGCCGCTTCCTGCGCTGACGCTCCGTGCAGGGTCTCGTCTGTCTCGCTATCCCACAGGAGTCGAGTAGCCTTGCACTCCAATCAACAATAGTGTAGAACTTTAAATATTTTCTTCCCTCAAAAGTAAAGTAAAAGTATGTTACTCACCATCATTAAATGGATATAATGGCACAATTCTATAGTTGTTGCCCTACATTTTATGTATAGAATCATTTTGTTGCTTTACATAAAGCCACTTATTGCTACCGCTCTGCTTTCGCATTGAAAAATGTTATCAAAGCTCCATTTTTGCACAATATAATGATGGCTAAGACTTCAAATTTATCACTATATATTTGTGTGAATTGCCAGAAGAAAATACTATGAGCAAAGGTTGATTGGAGTGTAGACTGAGTGACTCCTCGGGGATTCAGCGTCGCAGATGAGACCCTGGAGCGAGCTACGCGAGTGAAGCGGCTCATCGGACGCCCCCAGGAAAGCACTCTGTCGGAACGGAGATCAACCCCTCGTTTTGAAAAAGGGCTATACTTTTTAATTTGTCACCTTGATTTCATTGACATAATAGTATTTCAACAACATGCGAAAAAGCTCCTATTATGGAGCTTTTTCTATGTGTAGATGGTGCTGTTATTTAGGTAACCGTGCTACGATGGATATGGCTTGTAAATATTGATTATATGTCATAAATGATTTCGCATCAACAGCACACGCTTCCGAGCTTTGGCGTTTGTTAACATATTTTTGGCGATTTTCATAACTCCTAAAAATCCCTCATCTTCAATTAAACGTTTCGGATAAAGTAGGTGCATAGGCGCCGTTTCCACATGCTCGATTATAAAGCCATGCTGTTGTAAAATTTCCTGCCACTCTTCAGCTGTTAATGGTAATGCATTTACTTTAACTTCTTTCAGCGAATGTCTTTTGTACCGATTTAGCGGCTTCCTCGTCTCGCTCAATAGCTGTATAAGTTGGTTTATTTTCAAGTGTCATTTTGGCCGTAATGCCAAGCCCTGGTGCAAACTCTACAAGCATTTGCCTAGTCATTTGAATGCCACCAGGACGCAATACGGTTTTTCCTAAGCTTGCTAACAACCAATGGTCAGGCATTTTTTCATAGTCTACAATATGGGTGTTCAAAATCGATAGCCTCCTTTATGTTGAAAATGATTATTATTCTCACTATTATATAGGTAGAAGAACGATTCATTCTGTGATATAAGTCAAATTTGGAGGGATACATGTGAGCTGTCAAAAAGAATATTGTTTTTCAAAGGTACCGATATTTCAACATTTAAAAACACATGAGATGGAGCAAATTTCACATATTATTACACATCAACATTTTGATAAAGGGAATATTATCTTATTGGCTGGTGATCATAAGAAAAAACTATTTATCGTAAGGCATGGTCGAGCAAAGGTTTCACATATATCTACGGACGGGCGTGAATATGTTGTAAGAGTATTAGAAAAAGGTGATTTTTTTGGAGATGTAACATTGTTCAATGATGAGCCACAAAAATCTACAGTAGAAGCACTAGAGAAAACAGAAGTTTGCTCTCTTGATGGTGAGGAGCTAATGAAAATATTGGCGGGAACACCTATTACTTTATTTCAAATGCTTGCCCAGCTTTCTACGCGTTTAGAGGAAACAGAAAATCATCTAAGTGAAGCGATTTATAAAGAGGTCAGCGAAAGACTAGCTGCTTTTATTCTAAAATCAGGGGCAACTGCTAAGAGTGATTCATTTTTATTAACAATGAGTAAAAAAGATTTAGCATCTTATCTCAATACAACCCGTGAAACATTAAGCCGCCGTTTATCTGCTTTCCAAAAAGAGGGGTACATAAGGATGACGGGCAAAAAAATTACAATTCTTAATTTTGCTGCTTTGGAAAATTTATTATAGTCAGACAGTTAATAGTTGACTAAAACAATGAATTTTGAAAAGATTGTCGAAATTGTGATTTAGCTCATTGAAATAATGGACAAACAGTTTTATAATGAAGGTTGTAATGTCACCAAGACAAGATAAGGATGGAATTATGATGCGCTTTTTGCGGATTAAAGTTAACATTGTAATAACAAGTCATACGAATCGCTATCCGGCCCTTGTGACTGGTGAATGTGGAAGATATACGCTGTAACGACTGTTAAGTTTTACCTTAATGGTCTTTTTTACATGTAAGTAATAAAAAATAGTATTAGTGATGGCAAAGGAGAGTTCAACATGTCAGAAACGAATAACCAAACACAGGCTGAGCAAGTAACTGTGAGTAAAGAACAATTAGATGTCCTAGATCAATTATTAAAGCCTGAAGTTCAAGAATCTCTTACAACTTTAGTTGAGCAATTACCGAAGTTAACTGAAATGATGACATTATTAACGAAATCATACGAGTTTGCTCAAGCTGTTGCAACAGACGAAGTGCTTAAAAACGATACAGTTGGAGCAGTAACAGAAATGGCTGGTCCTGTAGTAGGCTCTGCAAAAAACCTTGCAGCAACTGCAATTGAAGCAAAAGACCGTGCATCTGAAAGCCATGAAGTAATTGGTTTATTCGGTCTTGTGAAAATGTTAAAAGACCCTCAAGTTCAAAATGTTTTCCGTTTTGTTAATGCTTTCTTACAAGTAAGCTCAGAACGCAAAGCTAAATAAGACTCAAGGTAAATTCAATTCGTAAGGACGGAGGATTAATTAATCATGTCAAAAGAAATCGTCATCTTAGGTGCTGGTTACGCTGGCGTTTTAACTGCATTAACAGCACGTAAGTATCTATCAGCTGATGAAGCTAAAATTACTGTAGTAAACCAATTCCCAACACACCAAATCATCACTGAGCTTCACCGTTTAGCTGGTGGTACAATTGCAGAAGGTGCTGTTGCTTTACCACTTAAAAAAATCTTTAAAGGTTTAGATATTGATTTACAAATTGCGAAAGTAACAAAATTCAATGTAGACACTAAAAAAGTAGACCTAGATACTGGTTATACATTAACTTACGATACACTTGTAGTATCTTTAGGCAGCCAAACTGGATTCTTCGGTATCCCTGGATTAGAAGAAAATTCAATGGTACTAAAATCAGTAAATGATGCCAATAAAATTAACAGACATATTGAAGACCGCATTAAAGCATATGCACAATCTAAAGATGAAGCAGATGCAACAATCGTTATCGGTGGTGGCGGTTTAACGGGTGTTGAGCTTGTTGGTGAAATTGTGGACAACTTCCCGAAAATCGCTGCAAAACACGGTGTTAACTTTGCTGACCTAAAAATTAAACTTGTTGAAGCTGGTCCAAAAATCTTACCAGTACTTCCAGATGCACTTATCCAACGTGCTACTGAAAGCTTAACAAAACGCGGAGTAGAATTTATTACGGGTACGCCTGTTACTGGTGTGGATGGTAATGTTATTTCTCTTAAAGACCGTGAACCAATCGTTGCAAACACGCTTGTTTGGACAGGTGGGGTAGCTCCACTACCAATCGTAGGCGAATCAGGTCTTGCAGCAGATCGTGGTAAAGCAACAATCAACGAATTCTTACAATCTACATCTCACGAAGATGTATTTGTTATTGGTGACGCATCTGTAGCATTACCAGCTGATGGTGGTCGTCCACTGTATGCTCCAACTGCTCAAGTTGCGTGGCAAATGGGTGAATTCGCTGGCTACAATGTATTTGCACAATACAAAAACCAAGAGATGAAATCATTCTCAGCTGTGAACTCTGGTACACTTGCAAGCTTAGGCCGCAAAGACGCAGTTGCTACGATTGGCGCTAGCAACACAGAGCTTAAAGGTCTTCCAGCAACACTTATGAAAGAAGCGTCTAACATTCGCTATCTAACACATATTAAAGCACTATTCGGCTTAGCATATTAATATTTTAAGGGCATGAATCAATAATTTTATTGAATTCATGCCTTTTTAATGTTGATTAGGGCTGCTTGAGCATTCTTTGGGATGGGTGACCCGAGCAATTTTAGGGCATACCCGATCACTTTTCCGGGTGACCCGAGCAATTTTAGGGCATACCTGATCACTTTTTCGGGTGACCCGAGCGGCTTTAGGGAATACCCGATCACTTTTTCGGGTGACCCGAGCGGCTTTAGGGCATACCCGATCACTTTTTCGAGTCACCCGAGCGGCTTTAGGGAATACCCGATCACTTTTTCGGGTGACCCGAGCAGTTATAGGGAATACCCAATCACTTTTTCGAATCACTTGATCAATTTTAGGACAAATCTGATCTTTTAAGATGGATGCTTCAGATGTGATTGTAGATTGATTGTAAAGGATAGGAGAGCGATAGTAGCGGATAGAAAAGGCAAAGCAATGGATAGTAAGATCAAAGTGGCGGATAGAAAAGCTGAGGTGGAGAAACTTATAGCACAAAAACCACCTCCTGTAATAGAAGGGCACTCTAAAAAATTCACTTTTTAATATTAGAAATTTATCTTTTGTTAGATTTGAAAACTTAAAAAAGTCGAATTGCATCACAATTTTTGTGGCAAATCGACTTTTTCAGTGCCCTCCTGTAATAGGAGGCGCATTGCATTAATCTCGATGAACTTTAAATAGCTCTCTTGTTGTTTTGCGGATTAACCCTGGCAGAATACCAAAGGAGTATGGTTTATAAACTCTTTCTGTCCATTTATGGCCGTCTTTCCCATATACACCCATCGTTACAGAGGGGATGTTTAAAGCTTTTATTTTCTCGAAAGGTAGGGGATAAAGCCTTTCCCATTCTGGAAAATTATGAAGCAACTCATTTAGCTCTTCTTGTGTAGCATGGATAGAGAGGAAGCTTCCATCTGCTAAATATGGAAAAAATCTTTTTACTTGAAATTGTTCACCGGTTTCGCTTGCTACCTCATCTACGGCCTTTGTCACTATTTGCTTTAAGAGTTGATCTCTTGCCATATCTTCCTTCAAGTAGTTATGAGGTAAAAAGGGAGGTGCAAAAAATAAAATGACACGCGGCCTGTGCTCCGGGTCTGCTTTTTGCAATGCATTCACGATTGCAAATGATTGATGGCGCGATTCCTGACCACTACTCTTTTCTAAGGCTTCCCTCACAATTAAATTTGTATCTATACCCCTTTGATTTAAATACGAGATATATTCTTGGTAAGTTACAATCTCAATATGCCATGAAAGAAGATGCTTTGGAACATTAGAGAATTCAACGTATTTCTCGTATTGTTGCTGCAAATATGTCTCTGCTTCTAAACAAGCCTGTTGTGCGACAGCCTTGAGTTTATCGACTACTTTATCAGGTGTTTCCTCATATAAAAAGTAATTAAAATAAATATGACTTGTAGAAGCGGTTTGAACAGTATAAGTTTCCTTTGTATCACGTTGATATAGGCAAGTAGGAGGGAGAATTGTTTCTCCTTTAATTTGCTCAGTCAATTCAAAATTATTGTGAATACGCTCCGTTATTTTAGCTGCAATAAAGTTCGGATCGAGGCCACTTAAAGTATCGCCTACATGAACTTCACGACCGTAAATATGGAAGGAGGGGAGAAGCTTTCCTGCTACACCTGTATATACATAACGATGTGGATCATTATTATATAAAGGTGTTGTAAAATCAGTATTTATTGCCATTAGAAAATCTAATCTATGTGCTATTTTTAAACGATTTAGTTCATCCAAGGCATCAATAATCCCATTATGCTCAGATTCTTCACCACCATTTAAAATCAGTAATAAGTTCCCTTGTAATTCTTCAAGATGATTGGAGAAATAATGAATGTTCGCAATATGCACCGCTGCACCACTCTTCATATCAACCGCACCTCGGCCGAATAGCCAATCACCACTTAATGCATCCTGTTGTACATCGACATTGCCCTCATAAGTTTTAAAAAATGCTTCTAACTGCTGCGGTGAAAAAGCATGTTTTTTTAAATTCCCATAGTCTTCTATATCAACTGTATCGAGATGCGAATGGAAAATAATTGTTTTATGAGTTTCTTTTGGACTTTTAACAAATGCAAAAAGATTTTTACGACCAATCGGATCTTTTTTTACATTATTTGTCCAAAGAAAAGATGGATTTTCTTGATAGTAAGGGAAAGCTCGCATCATATCATAAATAAACTCAATAATTTTCCCTTCACCGGATGTTCCATTAATACTATTAATATTTATTAGCTCCATCGTCAGCTTTTCGATTTGCATTTCCATTGGTAATTGCCCCTGTTGTCGATTCATGATTATTGCCCCTTTGTTCTACCATTGTAATTTTTTATCATAGTATCGCAAATCTAATATTCCAATCTGTGAAATAAAATCCGTAATACGGAATATAGATTCATCATATAAAATATTTTTCAAATCGTCAATTTTCATTTTTAAAAATATTCGGTCTCTTTTTATAGATTAATATCTATTTAAATAGATAAAAATTCGTTAAAATAAGTGGAAGGAGGAATTGCAATGATTCAGTCGATTGAAAGAGCAATGGTAATAATAAATGTGCTAGCCAAGCATCCTAAACGTTTCTTTTCTGTACAAGAGATTTATAATGAAACAAATTTACCTAGTAGTACTATTTACAGGTTATTATATACATTGGAGAATTTTGATTTAGTCGAAAGAAACGAAGAAAAAAAGGAGTTTCGATTAGGCTATACGTGGCTACAGCTTGGAATGAAAATGTATCATGATACCAATATAAGGGAACAGGCGCACTCATTATTAGAAGAGCTTGCTATTAATGTTCGTGAAACAACCTATTTAAACATTCCAAAACACTTTACTTCGATTATCATTGATCGCGTAGATAGCCCTAAGAATGTTCGCATTATAGATATGATTGGCGAAAAAATTCCCTTTCCTATTGGAGCAGCAAATAAAGTACTTCTTGCATTTATGAAGAAGGAAATACAACATCAATTTTTTGAAACATTAGAAGAGCAAGTGAGAGAAGAGCTTATGGAGCAGCTTCTTAAGATTAAAGAAGAAGGATATTCGATAAGCTATGGGGAAAAAACAAAAGGAACCGTTTCAGTCGCAGCACCAGTGTTAAATTTAGATGGTGAGCCGATTGCAGCGATTAGTGCAGAGTGTTTTGAATATGATACAGATAATGAATCGTTAGAAAGTATTGCGAAACAAGTAACAAAAACGGCACATCAGCTTTCGCATAAATTAGGGCATTCATAAATAGGTCTTTCCAGCTTAGGGAAAGACCTATTTTTGTTTATACAGTTTTATCAATATAAAATCTAGTCTTTGAAGGTAAAATATTGACTAGTAAAAGTATGCTGGCTATAAACAGCATGAGTAGAGCGGCAGATACTACAACAATGCGAATTGAGAAGAATTCTGCAGTAATACCGAATAGTGCTGTAGCTATAATGATGAAAAGAGCTTCGATGAAGCCGTAAATACTCCCGATTCTCCCCATGCTATCAATTGGAATATTATTTTGATAAAAAGTATAAAAGCCAGTATTCGCAAAGGCCGTTGCGAAGGACAAAATAAAACAACCAAAGGAGGCTATAAGAAAAGTATGAGAGGATGTGAAAGCTAAATAACCAACTGCGGTAATAAGTGATCCCATACCAATCAACCAAGCAGTAGGTACTTTTTCAACGATAGCTGTATTCATTATTGAGCCGGCTAAAACTCCAGCACCTGCAATACTTACTAAAATTCCATATTGCCCTTCGGATAACGAAAGTACTTGCTTAGCAAAGGCAGCCTCTAATGAATCCGTTGCTGTCATCATGACAATCATTGCACTGAATAATAAATAGATTGTCATAATATAGCGATGCTGAAGGCTAAATTTGATGACCAAATGCCAATCATTAAATAATAATTTAAAAGAAGATTCATTTTCAATTTTTCTAGCAAGCTGTTTATTGGTATCAACATTCGGCATTCTAATAGTAATACAGGCTGATAAAAATAAAGCTATTGCATTAACATAAATAGCCATATTCGATGATCCGAGTGTAAATAGTAAGCCTGCGATAGCTGGGCCCGTTAAAAATGCCCCTGAATCAAGCAGGCTTCGAAGGGAGTTAAAACGTTTCCTTTGTGCCATGGGTATCAGCTTAGTAATATAAGTCATAGCAGTCGGATGATACATAGAACTCGCTATTGTAATCACAAAGACGAGGAAATATATCCAGATAACAGTAGTAAAGAAGGGCAGCATAACAATAAATATAGATTGAAAAATATTAAGGAAGATCATGAGATATTTTTTATTCATACGATCAATTAAGCTTCCAGCCCAGATGTTTGTAAAGAGTGTGGACAAAGCTCTAATAATATATAAACCAGATACAGCAATTGCTGAATCTGTGAGGTTTAAGACAATGAGATTTAAAGCAATAAAATAAATCCAATTGCCGACGCTAGAAACGCCAATACTACATAATAATATAACTGGATAGCGCCACGATTTTAAATTAGTGTTTATTTTCATAAAAATTCCCCCTAAAAGTTTTTCGCCCGCTCAATCAAGATAAAGTGTCCAAATCTGAACGCAATTACCTAACTGATAAGTAACTAAAAAAATCTCACCCCCAAGACGATTTGTCTTAGGGACGAGATTGTGGAATTTATATTCACGTGGTGCCACCCTAGTTCACTATTATGTCACCATAATAGCCTTTTCAGTACGGCATAACGATTTATGCTTATACTGTTCCTCTGTAACGGGAGCTCCCGTCGCACCATCATTCATGCAGAAATCCAATGCGCTACTCCGAGACTTGTTTCAATAATACGTTCTTACTCGTTTTCAGCACCCCGAGCTCTCTGGGAAGAACAGCCTTATTTACTCTTCTCTTCATTGTATTTTGCATATTGTAGCATAAATTTATAATTCTGGTAAAGCACAAGTTTTCTGTAGGTATTTCTTAAGCTCTGCTAATATTCCATGGCATGTAATTATGGATTCTACTGTGTCACTTGTTATTTCAAGAGAATGATTCGCATTTTCTATAATAGAAAGATGATGGGAAGAAAGTTGCTCGATTCAAATACCTTAAATGATTTTTTAATGATGAATCCCTTTTAAAGAATGTATATAAATGTTTATGTATGATGTTTTTTATATGTTGTCTTTTAGTTTTAGTTGAACAAATCTCGGTATTTTTATTTAATATGATTGCACAAATCCCATTTTGGATATTCATTTTTTTATGATGAATAGAAGTTGAGAAATTTGTTTGAAAAAATGAATTTAATGATTTTGGCAGTAGGTTCAATTCCACTGTTTGTAATAAAGCATGCATGCCAAAAGCATCATTCACTTGATTGGGTTGAAGGTTATAAATAGGGTGATAGATTGGCACTATCAATTGTTCATTATATAGGATATTATTTGCAATATATTGTTGATATAGTTGCTTTAAGTTAGTGATTAGAGAATCTGTTATATGAGGGAATGCAAATAACTCTCAAATTATTCTCTTTTATAATGTTACCATAACAAGGAGGCGAACATTTATGAAGGCTGTGATTATGAATGAGTTTGGTTCTGCTAATGTTTTGCAATATGTAGAATGTCAAATACCCGTTATAAGTTCCGGAGAAGTATTAATACGTACAACTTATACAAGTGTAAATTTTGCTGATATTAAAAACAGAACAGGGAATAAGGGCAAAGCAAATTTTCCAATGATTTTAGGCTTAGATGTAGCAGGGGTTGTTGAAAAGGTTTTTGATGAGAATAGTACGTTTAAAAAAGGAGATCTTGTTATTGCATTTCCGAAAAATGGAGCCTACGCGGAATATGTAGTAGCAAAGGAACAGCTTGTATTTCGTATCCCTAATGGTGTACCAGTGGAGAAAGCGGCTGCAGCCCCAACAGTTTTATTTTTATCCTATATGCTGACTCATCAAATTGCACCCATTCAAAAAAATGATGATGTATTAATTCATGCTGCTTCTGGTGGAGTAGGGACAATGCTTATTCAAATGGCCAAAAGCCTTGGAGCAAGAAAGATTATTGGAACGGTTAGCAATATAGAGAAAGCAAGTATTGTTTATGAGCTTGGTGCACATCAGGTGATAACCTATGAGAATTTTAGTGCGCAAGTCAATGACTATACAGATGGACATGGTGTAAATATCATTTTTGATTCCATTGCGGGTAATATAACGGAAGAAAGCTTAAACTGTTTAGCTCCATATGGTACCCTTGTGCAATTTGGGAATAGCGGTGGTAAAGCGGGGCAAATCATGACCTCAGATTTACATAGTAGCTGCCGTAATATCAAGGGCTTTAGTCTAGGAACAACTCGAAATCTAAAGCCAGAGTTATTACAGCAGGTTGCCCAGAATATTTTTACTATATTAAAGAATGAGAGCTTTCAAGTACCAGTTGCTAAAGTTTTCTCATTAGAGGATATGCAAAAAGCGCACAAGTTAATGGAAAGTCGTCAGCATCAGGGAAAAATTTTAATAAAAATATAAAACAATCACCCTCTGTAAGATGAATATACAGGGGGTTGATTGTTATTATTTTCCGTCAGTAACGGTCAAGATGCCACGTTGAAGCATACCAGCAAATCCAGCCATAGCTCTATGTGCTGCTGCCTCACCTACGCGAGCATACGCGACAATTACGGATGAGCCGTCATTCTCTTCATTTGCTAAAAACACAGTTTCACCAGTTGTTCTAACAGCCTTGTCCAAAGCTAATAGAAAAACTGGATCGCCATTCCAAGCGAGGGTATATAAATAACCTGTAGAGCTATCAAGATGACCTGAGCGTAATTGATCGATCTCTGTTCTAGTATAACCTTGCTCCACAACTGCAAGAATGGTATCCTCTTTTATTTGCTCCCCTGAAAAATCTGCCGGCTCACTTATTTCATAAGCCTTCATGTCAGGCTGAGAATCAAAAGTATTTCTATAAAAATTATTTATTTTCTGCGAGTCATTGATTAAGCGACAATTGGGCATGACTCCTGTAGAGCCAGTATAGGTAATCCCATGAGCTAGCCATGCTAAGCCCATACCAACATATGCATTATATCCTGATGAAGGGAAAAACTTACGACCTGAATTTATAGTTACTAAGCCACCTATAGCTACAGAGGCCATTGTTTCGGAGGAGTCTAAGGTTGACCATCTGTCCATCACATATGTTCCGTATTTATATAAAACGTCATATTTTGAATAATCGGTTGCGGAAGCATGGCTTGACATAATATCTAAATATAATCCTAGACCCCCAACATGCAAAATAGGACCATTGACAGCGAAATTAGCAAATTTTTGATTTCTCCAGCAATCAACAGTATCCTCTAAAGCATTGAAACTTGGATTTGCTGTGCTATCCATCCAAGAGGCGATTTGATTGGCCAAAGATTCTGTTGCGAGCAGTAGACGGTTTTGATCAATTGTATCCAAATCATTGTAAACTCGCTCGTAAGCGATCACTAAGCCTGCTAACGCAATACCGCCAGATGGCGAGCCTCCTAAAGTAGCATTGGTGAATAAAAGCGATTGGCCGGAGTTATTCTGTAATCCTTCCATAGCAGTTAAGGTAGCTAAAATTGCTATTTTCACCTGTTCCTTTATGGGAGGAGAAGGGACTTTATCATATAAGCTTGCTAAAAATTGTAATTGATTGCCTAAACGCTGAAAGCGAAGATTAACTTCTTGACCATTGCTTCCAGATCGAATGGCGGCTACTTGTGAATAATTTTCATTATAGGAACAGCCTTCAGGGAAATGCTCATTAAAAAATCGGATAGCTTCATCTAATGTCAATTTTGTGGTCATGATTTCACTCCTTATTTCACTCCTTGATCGTATTTTGAAGGAAAAAGAACTTTCATATATCATTCAACGTATTAAGTTTTTCAACGATTCTTCGTTTACGATAGAGCATGATTCCTGTTTCAGATACATCTTGCATCATCCCCTTATTAGCATAGGCACCGAAAATCATTCCAGCAATAGGAATCATCTGAAAAAGCTTTTTCCAGCCTAGCTGATCTCGATACGTAAAGAATACTTCCTGCCAGCCCTGAAGCTGTGAAACCATGTTTTCCGATGCATGATTAGTATCATGCATAGAAGTAAGCTCCTTTAAAATAGCCTCCTTGCCCACGATATCAGCGGAAGTAAATTGAAGACATTTAACAATAAAAATACGCTCCATTTTATCATTTGGATCATAGCCATGAATAATGGCGATTTCTTGTAAGGTTTTTAAAGCCATTCCTAAAATAAATGGGATATCAATGGCTAATGTAAAGATACCACCAAAGCCAGTAGAAGCACCTTGCACAGTTGCTAATTTCACACGTTCTTCCTGTAGTTTGTCACTAAGAGCAATCATATCCTCTAAAGGCATTTGTCCAATATCGGAAATATCAAAAATATGCTGAAACGAAGAAGTGCTACGAACTTTTTGCATCATGGTCTGTTCATTAATTAAATATTTACCGCCAGATTGAACATAGCTTCCTAACTCATCAACAAGTAAAGCTATCTTATTTTGAAGAAAAGAAGGAGTCATCTTGTCTAAAATTTTAAATGGAATACGTCCTAATTTCTCCCAAAACCATAAATCCTTTTGATCCTTTTCCCAAGCTTGAATTTCTTGCAGATGCTTTTCTAATTGCTCTCGATTCTCCATTATGACGATTCCCCTTTAATAGCATTATCCTGCGTAAAACGGACAGTAAAACTCTCACTTCAAAAATTAAGAGATACACTGTCAGTGATAGCTCGATTTGTTTAACTGCCATTCAGTAGGGATGAGGGAAATTCTTACTGAATGAAGTCTTCTTTATTTACAATACGAGGAAATTTGGTAAAAGGTTTCGATAGTTTAGTGAAATTTTAAAATTAACTAAAATCTATTGATACAGAAGTTTGCCAGACAGAAGCTAGCAAAACAATACCTTCAGTGATCTGATTAAGTGTTAACCCACCATAGCCTATAATGACCATTGCATCTTGAGAAACCTGTTGATAAGAGGCAGAGCATGGATAGACAGCAATACCTACTTGCATGGCTAGCTGTATGGCATTTTGCTCAGTAAGCCATGATGGTAATTTGACAACAATATGAAGCCCTGATTTTTCACCAATTACCTTAAATTCCTCTGAAAAATGTGCATGTATAGCTTCAAGTAAAACCTGTTGCTTTTTACGATAAATTGTACGCATTTTAGCTAAATGCTTATCGAATAATCCCTGTGCAATAAACTCGGCTAAAGCAAGCTGGTCAATTTTTGACACAACTGATTTTTGATTTTGATGAAAAAGCATATAATCATCCACTAATGAATGAGGTAAAATCATATAACTTATACGCAGTGATGGAATAAGTGTTTTAGAAAACGTGCCAAAATAAATAACACGCTGAAGCTGATCCATTTTCGCTAAAGAGGGGATAGGAAGTCCCTTAAAGCGAAATTCCGAATCATAATCATCCTCAATAATAAAGGCCCCATTAGATGTAGCCCATTGCAAAATAGCAGCGCGGCGCTCAATAGGCATAACCATTCCAAGTGGGAACTGATGTGCAGGTGTTGTGTATATCAAATGTAAAGATTCGTTGGGGATTGTAATACCTGATTTATCAACAGGAATAGCATGGGCGAACAATCCACATTGCTGTACTGTTGAACATACCCGTTTAAAGCCAGGGTCTTCAATGCCTACATGTGCGTTCAAGCCAAAGAAATGGCATAATGCCTGAAGCTGATTTTGTGTACCACTATAAACAAACACCTGCGATGCCTCACATTGTACGCCTCTTGAACGTGCCACATAACGTGCAATCTCTTCACGCAATGTCCATTCACCTTGCCAGGGACTAATTATTAAATTTTCCATATTCAAGTGTTTTTTCAACAACTTATACCAGCTAGTAAAAGGGAAAGCACCTTTATCCACATGTCCGTTGTGAAAGTCATAGTTAATCGTATGTGAGGTAGCTGTTGATGCTGAGAAGGAGTGTTCCTGTAAATGCTGGTCCCATTCAAATTCAAAGGGAGCAATAAAATAGCCTAAGCGCTCCTTACTATAAATATATCCTTCAGCTAGTAATTGCTCATAGGCCTCCTGTGCCGTATGTATACTAACATTCAATGTTTTAGCAAGAGCTCGCTTGGAAGGAAGTTTATCCTGCGCACAAAGCTTTTTGTTGATGATAGCTATTTTGATTTCTTCATAGATTTGAATATATTTTGCTGTATCTTTAGTAAATGAAATGGAAAGCTCCATCATGCACCTCGTCTGGTATGGTGTATTTTTTGATATTTGGTTCTATCTATCATATCAAAATTGCCGTTTAATAGTTAAAAAAGGAGTGAAGCCACATGAATTTTATTGTATTAGAAAATGAAGTAGTCTTACTAAGACCACTGGAAAAAGGGGATGTACAGGGTATTTTAGAGGCTGCTAGTTTTCCGGAAATATGGCTACACATGTCTACAGTTATTGAAAATATAGAGGATGTGAATGGCTTTGTGGATAGTGCCTTAGCGACTAAAAATGAGAAAACAGAATTTCCATTTGTCATTGTAGATAAGGTATCTGGACAGATTATCGGTTCAACTAGATTTATGGATATAGATGATAAACATAAACGGCTCGAAATAGGTACGACATGGCTGATTCCAGCTTATTGGAGGACTGCTATTAATACAAGCTGTAAATATTTGTTATTGCAATATTGTTTTGAAATCTTAAGATTGCAACGTGTGCAAATTAAAACAGACCATGAAAATTACCGTTCTCAAAAGGCAATTGAGCGCATTGGAGCAATAAAAGAGGGGGTTTTACGTAATCATATGATTCGTAAAGATGGTACGATTCGTCATACAGTTATGTACAGTATAACAAAGGAGGATTGGCCAGAGGTTAAAATGAAATTACAGCAATTATTAGATTAATCTCCTATTAATTAGGTAAAATATAGTATTTAATTACGCTATATATCTATCTTTATCTAAAAAAGTGTTGAAAATAAAATGGAAGGGTAGAATACCTAAAACTTGAAAGAGGGTAATCTACTTGAAACCAAAATTGACACTAAGGCAAATTTACGGTAATCATGCTGTGTATACACCAAGAACGCCGTACAGTGATAATCCCTGGATGATGGATGATCCACATAAACTAGACGCCTTAACATCTAGGGAAGTGGCAATAGCAGATATACCTGTGTTAGTACATCGTGCCACGCAAACAGTAAAAGCACAAGAGCTTCATGAATTAGCAGGGATACCATGGGTGGAACAGCCTTATAGTTATGATACGCAAGAGGAATATATTGCACAGATTCAAGCTTGGTGTGAAGAGGGGAAAACTATTGTCTGCCAATATATTCATGATACAGAGCATATGAATCGGGATTGCTATTGGATGGACGCGGAGAAATTTAATGAGCTAAATACAAAAGCATATATTGATCATTTAATTGATAGCAAATTTGTTCCTAGTCGCTTAAATGTGGAAACATATAGACTTTCAGATGCTATTAAAAATTGGCAGCCACCTGTCGTTTTGAAGCCGGGTGATGATTCCCCTACATCAGGAGGATATGGGGTCATTATTTGCCAGAATAAAAATGAGCTCACAGATGGGTTGCGACAGTTTCGTATGACTGATACAGAGAGCGTTATTATTGAGGAGCTATTACAGACAAAGGATAACTATAGCTGTCAGTTTGTTTATTCTGATGAACTAGGTATTCAGTTTTTAGGAGCTTCTCAGCAAATAACAGATGATAATGGTATCTATGAAGGAAATATTATCATTGATAAAGTACCGAAAAAGGTTATTGAGGCGGGACGACATATTATGGAAAGAGGAGTAGCGGAAGGCTTTGTAGGAGTGGCAGGATTTGATTTAATTGTTACCGAGGCTGGAGACGTTCAGGCAATAGATTTAAATTTCCGGCAGAACGGCTCAACCTCTATGCTAATGTTTCATGATGCACTAGGTAAGCCCATAAATAAATTTACCTCCTATGTAGCACAAAATCCACGACAAAATGAACCCTTTTATCAAACGATAAAAAAATTCATAGCACAAGGAGTCCTTTTCCCATTATCCTTCTATGATGGTGACTATTTTTCTGAGCCTGTTGAATCGAGATTTGTGGGAATCTGGTATGCTGATACTTTAGAGAAAATTGAAATATATGAACAAGGATTATTATATTAGAAAAAGAATGGTCATTAGTCGACCATTCTTTTTTTATAGATAAATGCTGTGATAATCCAAGCGAAAATTGACCAAACAATGATTGTAACAATCGGGATAATCACATCTGTTGTTGAATAGCTTCCCTCTAAAGCCTCTGCTAATAGTACCAACTGGGAGCTTGGTAACCACTCCATAAATTTCAAAGCTGGGTAAATTGTTGATAATGGTGAAGCATAAGAGCCTAATGGGAAAATTAGAATAACAGGTAGGATGATTATAGATCCTTCCATAATAGACTTCGCAAATAATCCACACAATGTTCCAAGTGCAATATAGAACACAGATGAAAGCATTAAAGCAATAGCTATGATGAATATGTTGGCAGGATTATAGCCCACAAGAAAAATAGTGATTCCCACTACTATCATTGTAACAATAAAGACAAACAAGCTTTTACCAATTAAAATATCTCCAAGTGAAGCAGGGGAAAGCATTAAATTACGAAGTGTATTTTTTTCTTTCTCCTCAGCAATTAAACAGCATTGTACATAGGCAGTCACCATAGAAAAGCCTATATTAATTGGTAGAAAATACTCGCTGATAGAAGAGATTCCAGTTTTGTTATAAAAAAATGCTAAAACAAATGGTACAAATATCATAAGAGATACTGCATAGTTCCGTGAAAACTCCTTATAATCCTTCATAAAAATAGCCTGAATACGTGTCATTGAAATGTTCATACTAAATCACTCCCTGTTATTTGCATAAAAATATCACCCAGTGTAGGTTCGTTTGTATAAATACGAGAAACTTCGTTAGATTGCATCCATTCATACAATTTTGATGCATCTTCTGAGCCATTTTGAATAACGGCAACCTCACCATTTTTTAATTCGACTGTGATGGATTCATCGCCAAATTTCTTTTTCAATTCTTTTGGTGAGCCCATTGCCCGAATTTTTCCTTTGTGTAAAAAGGCTACACGATCACAAAGTATTTCTGCTTCACTCATATCATGAGTTGTTAAAAAGATGGTAGTTCCCATTTCATTTAATTTACGTAAACCATTATAAATATGCTGTGTATTAACAGGGTCGAGTGCGGAAGTTGGTTCATCTAAAAATAATAAATCGGGTTTATGCATGATTGCTCGTGCAAGTGTTACTCGTTGAATCATGCCTTTAGAAAGCTGACTAACCTTCTTTTTACGCTCAGTATATAAGTTAACAAAATCCAAAGCCTCTTTTACAGCTGTTTTAGATAATTGGTATAAATCACTATATAGAAATAAGTTTTCCTCGATTGATAATCTAGTATACAAACCGCTATTATCTGTTAAAATGCCAAAGCGTTTACGATTTTGGCTTTTTTTCATTTCATTTGCTGGACGACCAAATAATAATACATCGCCATCTGTTTTGTCTGTTTGTGCAGTTAGTATTTTAATAGTAGTTGTTTTTCCAGAACCACTCGGTCCCAAGAAACCAAAGATTTCTCCTTTTTGAATCTTAAAGGAAACATCCTGTAAAGCTGTTTCCTTATGAAATATCTTTTTTAAATGTTGAACTTCAATCACTGTGTTCATGTGTTAACCTCCTGTGTGTTGTTGATGTCTACACTATAAATGACAATCAAGAACACAACAGTAAATTAAAGGTGAAAGGCGGAAAAATGATCTTTAATGGAGAGATATTTCATCTGACAGGAGTCGTTTATTTCCTGGGAAATCTCCTAAATTCCGAGTATTTCCTTTAAATCTGCTAGCTTATTTTTCGACAGTGGTACTATTGTTTTTTCAGTGCTGTTAAGGGAAAGACTGTAGCTATTACGAGTCCATGTGATGATTTCACGTACCTTTTGTAAATTGACAATATATGAGCGATGACTTCTAAAGAAGCCAAATGGTGTCAATTTTTGCTCAAGCTCATTTAAAGATAATGTACATGGATAAGCTTCACCTGCAACATATACAGAAACAGATCCTTCAACACTTTCAATGTAATCAATTTCTGGAGGATTAAATAAAATGATTTTGTCATTCCTTTTTGTTGGGATTTTATCAAGTCGAATTGGAGCATTTTCAATTGAAGGAATAATCATTTCTGATTCATCATCTTTTACATCTAATGCATGTAAGCCATTTGTATCTAATCTATATATTTCTGTACTCGAAATAATTAAATTTTCCATGTTATTTGATAGCAAAATAATTTTTTTCTTCTGTTTTTGAAGAGCATCCAATAATTGCTGAACATTTTGCTTTGAAAATTCATCAAGATTTTGAAATGGCTCTTCTAACACTTGTATTGGTGCTGGATGTAGATAGGTATGAATGAGCTTTAAGCGCTGCTTTTCACCATTTGAAAGCTTGTCAATTCTTCTATCTTTTTGCTCCACTAAAGCAAATAATCCTAATAAATCTTCCGTTTTTTCAGAATGAGCATTAAAAAGCTTTATGCAAAATCGGATGTATTCTCGAACTGTTAGTCGCTCATACAAGGCACTTTCACGAAAATGTGTAAAAGCTTCATGGTGTTTCACAAACCAATTCATTAAAGTATGTATTTTAGAAACATCCGTATAAATACCTATAATACTATCTGATTGCAAGGATAGCCTTAAACTTGGATAAATAACATTGCCCCCTTCAATATAAGGGTCAATAATTATTTCCTCATTTTGCTTCATTTTGTTGTCCCCCTTGATCTTGCTGGTTTTCTATAAATTTGATGATATCGAAATGTGCTTGCAAATAGCTTTCATAACAATAGTTCGGATTATAACAGTCCATAAAACCATGTAGACCAATAAATTGTTTTGTTTCAACTGTTGGTAATTGATTAAGCGTTTCCTTTATTTCATGAACATTAAAGCTACTCTCAGTACTAGGGAAAATAACAAATGTTGGACATGCTGGTATGACATCAAGGTATTGACGAATACGTGATCCATACACGCAAATTACCCTATGTAATGGGAGAGAGGATAGCCTCCAAGCTAATGTTGCACCCACACTATATCCTATTAACACGACCTCATCATATTTCTTCTTCGCTTCTAGCAATCTGTGAGTAAGTAGTTTAAGAGGCGCATCAAACCCAACATTATTGTTGAAATATAAATATGCCTCTTGTTCTTGTTTGTAGGTAAATGTTTTATTTTCTGGATATAAAGATATGCATTCAACCTTAGTGTTAGTATTTTCATATGCTGTAGCTTGCATTTTTATAAAATCATTAATGCCATATATTTCATGTAGAATAAATACTTTTCTCTTCATTTTGACCTCAATTTGACTTTTTATAATAGTGTACCAAAAAGAAAATATAGTGTATATTTTTAGAAAATTTTAGGATTGTATTTATTATTGTAGAAAAATTATTCAGGAGTAAAAATTCAACTTGCAAAATCTAAATAAATAAAAAATTTTTTGACTTTTTTTATTTTGGGTGGTAAAACTAGCTTTATCTTTTACAAGGAGGATGAGTGGAGTGAAATATCAATCAATCAATGTGAATGGTAGCGAGTTACATTTCGCTGATTACCCAGGAGAGAAAGGTACAATTATCGCGGTACATGGTCTCACAGGTAATCACATGCAAATGCATTATTACGCGGAGTTGCTAAAGGGTGAATATCGTTTTATATCTGTAGATTTAAAGGGGCGTGGCAAAAGTGCTTCAGCCGCGGTAAATACAGGAATCGAATTACATACACAGGATATTTTAGCTTTAATAAATGCATTGAACATTGAACAACCAATTCTAATGGGTTATTCAATGGGAGCATTTATCATGGCGAATGTTGCTAGTAAGCGTAACGATGTCAAAGGGGTAGTTTTACTTGATGGGGCAGCAACCTGCACGGATCATCAGCGTAAAATTGTTGAACCTTCACTTGGTCGTATTAGCAAGCAATATGAAAATGCCGATGCATATATTCAAGAAATTAAAGAAATCTATGGTCGACTTGGAGTTGAGTGGACTGATCATTTGGAAAATGTAGGTCGCTATGAGATTGCAGAAAAAGATGGACATTGGGAAAATAAATCTGATGAAGAGAAAATACGTCAAGATTTCCAAAGTTTTTATGCCTATAAACCAGAGGAAGTTTTCAAAAATATAGCGTGCCCAGTTCTTTTAATTCATTCTACAGGGGAAATTGGCGCTATGCCTGCGTTATTTTTAGCAGAATCCTATGCTGAAACATTGATAAATGCTAAAAATATTTGGAAATACACATCTAGCAGCAATCATTACACATTAGTCTTTGAAGAAAGAAAAGATGTAAATCCAGTAATTCAATGTTTTTTAGAGAATTTATAAAAAAACTATTGCAGATTTTTAAATTTTGTGTAAATAATTAAATAACTAAAATAAATGCCTATCGAGCAGCCATAGAAAAATAACCTTTTTCTATTTTCCCTGCTTGACTGTTGGCTACACTTTTTCTAAATGTACGGGTAAGTCCGTGCTTTAGGCGAAGTGTGGCCTTTTTTTATTCAACTTTAATGGAAAAGGGGAGTTACTAAATGACAACAGGCTTAGCGTATTTCAAAAAGGTTTATGGTGTTGTACCTGGCTGGGTACAAAAAATGCACGATTATAATCCTGCAATGCTTGATCATTATACTGCGCTTCGAGGTGCAGCGATGGCACCAGGGGCTCTTTCAGTGAAAGAGAAGGATATTCTGTTAGTTGGTATAAATGCCGCAAGATATTATGCGCGTAGCATGGTGTATCACACAAAGGGGGCAGTAGATGGTGGCGCTACATTAGATGAGCTAATTGAGTATTTACTTGTAGCCTTTAACTTTGGCGGAGAAAGAGCATTACAACTAGGCTTGCAATCCTTTGAATATGCCCTAGAGCTAACAAATACGGATGCAGATAAGCTTCCACATGAAGCATCAACCATTGATATTGTACGTTACTACAGTACATTCGCCTCAACAGAGAAAAGTGAAGCATATTTTGAAAAATTACTGTCTTATTTGACAGCAAATGATGAAAACGCTTTAAAGCAAGAACTTCTTAACGGTAATGTGGTATCAACACAAATGAAACACATCTTAATGACAGGGATATACACAACTATTTTAAAAAATAAAGAAACAGATGATTGGGCTAAAAAATCGAGGGATGTAGGTGTAGTGGAAGCTGAATTAGCAGAGCTAGGCTATATTTGCCTACTGACAGCGGGCATACCTTCTTGGTTTGAACTAAGTGATGCCCTTATTCAAAAATAACGGAGTGAGTACAATGAAAATTTATGATTCTGTAGAGCAAGCATTAACATGCGTGAAGAGTGGGCAAACAATTATGGTTGGTGGATTTGGTTTAGTGGGAGGTCCCCTAACTTTAATTGATGCTCTTGTGGAACTAGATGTAAACAATTTAACTATTATTAGCAATAATCTGGGGGAAAAAGGAAAGGGTCTTGGTAAATTATTAGAGCAAAAGAAGGTAAGAAAGGCTATTGGCTCTTATTTTACTGGGAATCGAGATGTCGGTGAGGCATTCCAACGAGGTGAAATTGAAATTGATTTACTCCCTCAGGGTACTTTAGCTGAATCAATCCGAGCTGGTGGTGCAGGGATTGGTGGTTACTATACCAAAACTTCCGTAGGAACTGACTTAGCAAAGGGCAAGGAAACAAAAATGATCGACGGTGAGGAGTATGTGTTTGAAAGAGCACTGAAGGCAGATGTAGCTATTATTCGTGCTCATAAGGCAGATAAGTTAGGAAACTTAATATACTACAAAACTGCACGAAACTTTAACCCTTTAATGGCGACGGCAGCTAGCACTGTAATTGTTGAAGTAGATGAATTAGTAGAGCCTGGTGAATTAAATAGCGATGAAATTATAACTCCGCATTTATTTATAGATCGCATTATTTTAGCGAAAAAGGTTTTAACGAGGGAGGGTGTAGTAGAAAATGATTAATCCAATTCAAGAGCAAATAGCACAAAGAGTGGCAAAGGAAGTGCAGGATGGACAAATTATCAATCTAGGGATTGGCATTCCTACATTAGTGGCTAAATACGTTGACAATAACAATGTCTTCTTCCATACAGAAAATGGAATGCTTGGCGTAGTTGGTGTGGATGAGAAGGATATTGATCCCAATATCGTAAATGCAGGAAAAATGCCAGTTGGGGAGGCAATTGGTTCTTCCTTTTTCGATAGTGCAGAATCATTTGGCATGATTCGTGGAGGCCATGTTGATGTCGCAATATTAGGAGTGCTTCAGGTAGATGAACAGGCACGAATCGCAAACTGGGCAGTTCCAGGGAAAAATATTATTGGTGTTGGTGGTGCAATGGATTTATTAATAGGAGCTAAAAAGGTCATTGTCACGATGTCTCATACTTCAAAGGATGGGAAAAGTAAAATTTTAAAGAATTGTACATTCCCAATCACATCCACAAGAAGCGTAGATACGATTATTACTGAGCTAGCTGTCTTTAAATATATTAAAGGGCAATTACATTTAGTTGAATTAATGCCAGGAGTTACATTAGAACAAGTACAGAAAAGTACAGAAGCAAGTTTTGTGAATGCTTTGATATAGGGGGAGGAAACATGAGAGAAGTTGTTATTATAGATGGCGTTCGTACAGCTATTGGTAAACTGGGTGGTTCATTAGTCAATGAAACAGCAGATCATCTTGCTGAAAAAGTAATTCGTGGTCTACTAGAACGAACAAAATTAGATTCAGCCATTATTGATGAGGTAATTTTGGGACAAGCCAAGCAAAGTGCTGATCAATCGAATGTGGCACGTGTGGCTTCATTAAGAGCAGATTTACCAATTACTGTATCAGGGTATACAGTACATCGTCAATGTGGATCTGGGTTACAGTCCATTAATAATGCTGCCCAACAGATTGCTCTTGGCTACAGCGACATCATTATTGCTGGAGGGACAGAATCAATGAGTACGGCGCCATATTATTTGCGTAATGCTCGCTATGGATATGGTGTAGGAAATGCTTCGATTTTAGATCCGAATACAGAAAGTCAGCCAGGGTCACAGCCCTTTGAGGTATATGGTATTACAACAATGGGTGAAACAGCAGAGAATTTAGCTGAGAAATATGCTATTACCCGTAAGGAACAAGATGCCTTTGCTCATCGAAGTCAGGAGCGAGCAGCTTATGCTCAGAAAGAAGGGTATTTTACAGAACAAATTGTTCCGTATGAAGTGAAAAAACGAAAATTAGTGGAGATTTTTAACGTTGACGAACATCCCTTTTTAACAAGTGAAGAGAAGTTAAATACACTAAAGCCTGTTTTCCGTAAAGAGGGGTCTGTGACTGCTGGAAATAGTAGTGGGCGTAATGACGGTGCATCTGCATTGCTATTAATGTCCAAAGAGAAAGCATTAGAGCTAGGATATCGACCAAAGGTAAAAATCCTTGCCCAGGCTGCTGCGGGTGTAGACCCAGCAATCATGGGAATTGGTCCAGTCCCATCAACAATCAAAGCTTTAAAGCAGGCGAACTTAACCATTCAGGATATTGATGTAATTGAATTAAATGAAGCATTTGCCGCCCAATCAATCGCAGTAATCACGGAACTTGGATTAGATATCAATCGTGTTAATCCCAATGGTGGTGCTATTGCAATGGGACACCCAATCGGTGCAACAGGTGCCATTCTAATGACAAAGCTTATTCATGAGCTAGAACGAACAGGTAAGCGATATGGGCTAGTCACTTTATGTATAGCTGGGGGACTTGGCATAACAACAGTCGTTGAAAATTGTCAGCTATAAATAAACACCGAGTATTTTGACTCGGTGCTAGATATTTAGTGATCCTTTTGAATTTTTTCTAGGTATCGTTTTTGTGCAGATTTTAGTGCCACTACAACAGAGCCGCTTGAAGGAGCATAATAGTGTTCATCTACACGAGCAATTAACTCGTCAATATTGGCTGTAAGATCAAAGCCAATCAACATACGTTTAAAGAAATCTTGGGCAAGTCCGGTGATAAATGTAAATTCTGCATCAATAATTTGATGAGTTTCTTTATCAATTTCTAACACAATGCCAGCATGTTTGTACATTTCATACATGGATGTGCCTTGGGGAGCTTTTGCATAAGCAGTCACTAAAATACTAGTTAGTTTTTGCAAGGAAATGACCTCCAAAATGGATAGATTGTGATTATAGTTTATCATCTTTTATCGTTTAAGAGCCACTTCCCAAAAATTACTTAGTCATACACAACAAGGGGGAGAATAGTATGGAAAAGTTAACGAATTTTTTCACAAACATCATGAAGAAATATTTGCCAGATCCTTTTGTATTTGCAATTGGGTTAACATTGGTAACATTTGTTTTAGCATTAGTTATTGAAGATATTAGCTTTGTAGATTTAACGACTGCCTGGGGTGGCGGATTTTGGGATTTACTAGCATTCACAACACAAATGGCCGTTATTCTAGCAATGGGTTATGTGCTAGCTACAGCCCCCATCACTGATAAATTTTTAAATAAAATTGCCAGTATGGTTCATACACCTAAGACTGCAATTATAGTAGCAACACTCGTAGGTGGTATCGGTAGTTATTTAAACTGGGGTTTTGGTTTAGTCATTGGTGGGATTATTGCGAAAAAATTAGCATTACAAGTTAAGGGAGTTCACTATCCATTAATTATTGCTGCAGCATACTCTGGCTTTACTTTTTATGGATTAGGTTTATCAGCCTCTATTCCAATACTCATTTCAACACCAGGTCATTTTTTAGAGGATTCAATGGGCCTAGTTACACTTTCTGAGACAATTTTCAGTGTACCGATTATTTTAACTACAATTGTTCTTTTAATTACATTACCTTTATTTAATGCGATGCTACACCCTAAAGATCCAAGTAATGTGATTGAAATTGATCCTGCATTGTATGCGGATCAGCCTAAGGCAAAGTTAAATCTATTAGAAGAGAATACGCTAGCTAATAAATTAAATAATAGCCGTATTTTAGCATATGCAATAGGTATTCTTGGACTCATTTACATTGTTATTTATTTTACAAATGGCAGTTCGCTAAATTTAAATATATTAAACTTCATTATTTTATTCGTAGGAATTATTTTACTAGGGACACCTGCACAATATGCGGAGCATTTAGCAGATGGTATTAAAACGATTTCAGGGATTGTACTTCAATTCCCATTCTACGCAGGTATCATGGCTATTATGGCTGCTTCTGGTTTGGTAGATACGATTGCCAAGGTATTTGTGGATTTATCAAATGAACAAACATTACCGTTTTGGGGCTTAATTAGTTCCTTCTTTATAAATTTCTTTGCACCATCTGCGGGCGGGCACTGGGCGGTTCAAGGACCATTCATGATTGATGCAGCAAAAGAATTAGGAACATCATTAGCAGAGACCTCCATGTCTGTCATGCTAGGGAATGCATGGAACGATCTAGTACAGCCATTCTGGATATTACCAGCACTAGCACTTTCTCGTTTAAAGCTAAAAGATATTATGGGCTTCCTTGTAATGATTATGTTCTTTGTTGGACTCATCTATATTATTGCAACTTTAGCTTGGTCATACTTATTCTAGTAGACAGAGAGCCTTTATCTTCATTCAGCAAATGTTTTTTGTATCGAAAGCATAGTGGCAGATACAATTATGCTAAGGCGAAATTGATTTGAAGGCTCTTCAAACAAGGAGGAGTACGAATGTCTATCATGTATCAAGCCCTTTTAGTAGATGGGGCTTTAACAAAAAAGGATAAAGCACTAATAATGGTCGGGTTATTTGCAGCTAGACGTGAAGAAAAAGAAATGATGTATTGTGTAGAGCTAGCAGTTGAAGCTGGCAATAGCGTTGTTGAAATTTCGGAGCTTATTGCATCAGCTATTATTTCAAGAGGTATTCCAACTTGGTTGTCTGGTATAGAGGCGATTGCATATGCAATTAGTCTTTCAGATGAAAGTAAAATCCATCTAGTAAGTAAAGATGATGTGGCTACATTTTCTTCACAACAGGAATGTATAAACTACTATCAATCAGAGTTTGAGGTTGTGCCGAATTGGATTCAATATTTAATTGAATATGCACCAGATATATTGTTAAAGTATAGCAATCTTCGTACGACTTCTCTACGTGATGGGGCAGTATCACGTTTGTTAAAGGAATTATTATTATATGCCATTAATGTCTGTGATGCATATGACAAGGGGATTTCTATCCATAAATCAAATGCCTTAGTACTTGGGGCAAATGCTGTTATGTTTGATGAGATCAAAGCTTTGTGTATTTATGCAGTTGGTTTAAAAGCTATTTGGAATGATACTGATAGAAAGGCTTAAAAAGGGGATTTAACCATGAAACGAGTTCTAATCATCGGTGGGGGCTTTATGGGCTCTGCATTAGCAAAATATTTAGAGCAAAATAATGTAAGCGTATTCCTATATGAGCCAGATGTAGAAAGATTGCAACAGTTAAAGGAACAGCCTGAATTGCAAAACATTACTTTACTGCATCAACTTGAAAAAATAGATGGTTTAAATTATGTCATAGAAGCCATTATAGAAAATTTACAGGTCAAACAAACCTTATTCGAACAATTAGATTCATTCTTTTCAAATGATATAACGTTTTGTACCAATACATCGAGTTACCTTATTAGTGATGTTGCTGAAAAAATGGTGCATAAAGAGCGTTTGATAGGAACACATTTCTTTTCACCGGCTCATATTACGCCTTTAGTAGAGGTCATTCCTAGCCCTTATACAGCAATGGAAATAGCAAATGATATAATGCTGTTTTTACAAGGTACTAAGAAAAAACCTGTACTACTAAAACGAGAAATTGAAGGCTTTGTAGCGAATCGTTTACAAAGTGCACTTGCACGAGAGGCAATGTCATTAGTTGAGAGGGGAATCGTTTCTGCGGAGGAGTTAGATTTTATCGCTAAAATGAGCTTAGGTGTTCGCCTAGCAGATACGGGACCACTCGAGCAACGAGATATTAACGGACTAGATACACATTATGCAATTGCCAATTATGTTTATCCAACGTTGGAGAACGGGACAGAACCTCTGATAATCCATCAAGAGAAAATCAATGCTAGACAATTAGGTATGAAAACAGAGCAGGGTTTTTATAATTGGTCATCCATTGATAAACAACAATACTTAGCAAAAAAGGAAAAGACATTGAGGGATATTATTAAGATAATTCAGTAGTAGCCGCTGTGACGATGTTAAAAGTTGAATAGGAGTTGACCTGAAAGTATGGAATACCAAGCATTAGTAAAATGTACATCAAAGAAAAAGGATGTTCAATTTAAAACATATAAAGTTCCTGAATTAAAACACAATGAGTGTTTACTAAAGGTAAATGCAGTTGGAGTATGCGGTAGTGATCTTCATATGTACGATGGCCATGGTGGATATGACTGGGTCAGTTATCCATTAGTACTAGGACATGAAGTCACAGGTGTGATTATGAAAATAGGTGATGATGTTAATCCATCTCTCTTAAATAGACGAGTAGTTGTTAATCCTTATAAGAGCTGTGGTGTTTGTGATTTTTGTAAGAGCGGTGACACGAATTGTTGCGATTTTAATGACTATAAATTTGTAAAAACACCTTCTGAGGCATTGCGTTATGGATTCCGTGAAGATGGCGGTATGGCAGAATATATGGTAGTAGATAGCAATAACATTATTGTTATAGATGATGCAGTATCCGATCAGGTGGCAGCAATCTCAGAAGCATTAGCGGTAAGTTATACCGCAGTGCTAAAGATTCCAGAGTTTGAGAAGAAATCAATACTGGTAGTTGGACCAGGACCGATAGGATTAGGTGTAGCAGCTATATTAGTTGGTTCAGGAAATAAAGCAGTTCATATGCTAGGCGTACTAGCGGATCAAAGCCGTCTACAATTAGCGAAACATATAGGGGTGCAAAAAACGTTTACCTCTTCAAATGATTTAATTCATGATATGTTTTCTGGTTATGATGCGATTATTGATTGTTCGGGTCATCCAACTATCCCGACTGAGGCAATTCGTGTACTCAAGCGAGGTGGACAACTTGTACTAGTAGGTATTAATTCAGTTGAGTTTTCTGTGCCGATGGATCAAATTGTACGTGGTGAGATTATGATTAAAGGAAGCTATGGCATTACACAGGAGAATTACGAAGCTATATTGCAGATGGCAGCAAATCCAAACTTCCCTTTTCAACAACTGGTCACTTGTACAGTGCCATTTAAAGACAGCATACAGGGCTTTGAAAGTGCGTTAAATAAAGTAAGCGGCAAAGTCGTTATTGATTTTAAGGAGGAAAAATAGATGAAAATTGTTGATTTAACTTTAGAAATTTATGACGGCTTAGTTTCATACACATCCCACCCTCCAATTGCTATTCAAGAGGAATCTACATTTGAAAACTCTGGTCATCGTTATATTGAACCATGTGAGGGTTTCGAATCACGCTTTTTACGTATGTCAGACCATAGTGGAACACATATTGATGCACCGATACACTTTATTAGAAACGGTGAGTCGACCGCTGAAATGGACTTAACTAAGACATTCGGCGAAGCTGTCTTATTAGATGTATCATCTATTAAAAAACCATATGAGCCAGTAACGGCAGAATTGTTAAAACATGCAGAAAAAACACAGGGGATTGCTGTAAATCCCGGTGATATTGTCATTGTGCGTACACGAACGGAAAAATGGGGAGAGGGAGACTTTTTTGCAGAGCATGCATTCGCAACCTGTGCAGGTGATTGGTTGCTGGAGAGGCAAGTGAAATGTATTGGTCTAGATTTGGCCAATATTGATGTACATGACAATATGAAACGTGAGGTACATTTAAAGCTGTTAAGTGCACCTATATATATAGTAGAAAACCTAGTAAATCTTGAACAACTACCTTTGCATGAACATTTTACTTTTATGGCGTTACCACTTAAATTAAAAAATGCAACAGCCTCACCAGTAAGAGCTGTCGCATTTCTTAAATAACTAGCATTTTAAAGTCTAGTGAAATAAGAACAATTTCAAAAGATAAATAAAAAGTTCAAAATAGTATGCTGATCATTAGCATACTATTTTTTTATTAAAATCACATCAGACAATGGATAAAACTTTAATTATGGATTTTTTGCGACTGATGAACAAAAAAATATAAAAAAATTAGCAAAAAATACATGTATTCTAAAATAAAGATTTGTTATCATTTTACTTGATAATGATTATCATTATCGTATAATGAGTAATATAGATAATATATAGCATCTTTAGAGAATTTGGAAAATGATGCTTGCATTCATTAAAGAAACTGAAAATAGATAGTAGGGAAAATAAGTTAGCATATTTCATTTATCGAAATGTGTTGTGACACAGAGGAAAGGGTGTTCGTAATTGTTAGAACAAGAATTATTTGATGTAACTATAATTGGCGGTGGTCCAGCGGGTTTATATTCAGCATTTTACAGTGGTTTACGTGAGATGAAAACAAAGCTTATCGAATCACAGCCACAGCTTGGTGGGAAAATTCATGTCTATCCAGAAAAAATGATTTGGGATGTTGGCGGTGTAACACCAATTACAGGAGGACAGTTAATTGAACAATTAATCGAACAGGCAATGACCTTTAATCCTTCTGTATACACAAATGAGAAAGTAACTACCATTTCTAAAAATGAAGAAGGAAATTTCATCATTACTGCCGAATCTGGCAATATTCATTATTCAAAGACAGTAATAGTTGCTATCGGTGGTGGCATTTTAAACCCTCAACGAATAGAGATTGAGGGTGCAGAGCGATTTGAGGTATCCAATTTAAATTATACGATTAAATCCTATGAAAAATTTAAGGATAAGGCTGTTATTATTTCAGGCGGTGGCAATACGGCTGTTGATTGGGCACTGGAATTAATGGAGGTTGCCTCTAAAGTATATTTAACGTATCGCAAGGACACGCTTTCTGCACATGAGGCTCAAATTACTGAGCTATTAACTAGCACAATAGAATGTCATTTTAATTCTGAAATTACGAAGCTTATTGCAGACGATGAAGAAGGCATGATTAAAGCTGTTTCCCTAACAAATTATGAAACAGGGCAAGTAAATGAAGTTCCTATTGATGAAGTTGTCATTAGTCATGGCTATGTAAGAGATAAAGAGCTGTTGGATAATAGTCCATTAGATATTGAGCGAAAAAATGATTACTTTATTGCTGGAACGATTCATAGTGAATCCACTATTCCTGGTCTGTATGCAGCAGGGGATATTTTGCAGCATGATGGTAAAATTCATTTAATTGCAGCTACTTTCCATGACGCACTTCATGCAGTAAATAGTGCGAAAAAATATATTCAACCAGATGCATCAGAGGGCGGTATTGTTTCCTCGCATAATGACATTTTCAAACAACGTAATCGTATGCTCTTAAAGGAAAGCTTAAAACGATAAATGTTTTATTAATAGGCGAGCATACATCATTATTATGATCTTCGGAGCACTAATAGCTATTTAGTGTTCCTTTTTATTTTTTTTAATTTAAGAAAGAAAGGATAAATAAGTAGTGGAAATTCAAGAAGTTATTCATTTATATACAAGGGCACCATTAACATTGATTGATGTCATAACAGAGAAAATATCGTCTGAAACAGTGCTCACAAAATATAAGACAATGAGTCAGGCAGGAGGAGGATTAATGTTCCCGATAAATGGTGAATTTAAAGTAAGAATTGATGGTATAGTTTATGTTTTAGAAAAGGGACATATTATTCATGCTGGTCCCAATTTGCCTATTGAGCGTATTGTTACTAATAATGCAAAACAAGAGTACGCAGTTATCCATTTTAAGCTACCTGATGAGGTAAGGGCAATGTATCCTGTTTATAACAATCATTTTACAATTGAAATTGGCGATAATATAAAGCTGATGAGTATGCTACAGCAATTAATACAAAATTATTTAATGCGTAGTAGTCTGTCATTTCTTCAATCGAAGGCTCTTTTTTTAAATATCTTAGAGGAAATTGTGTTATCAGTAAAATTATTGGACTATCAAGATAAAAAAGAAAAGATGTCGTCTATTATTGAGTATATGCAGGAAAACTATGCAAATAATATGACTGTGCTTGATATTGCTAATCACTTTAATATAGAGCGCCGTAAGCTTACCTACGTATTTGAGAAAAGAATGGGTGTTAGACCAACAACCTATTTAACAGATTTACGCATTCAAAAATCCAAGCTTTTATTAAGAACCACGGATTTATCGCTATCGGAAATCTCTGAAAAGGTGGGGTACACAGACTATTTTTATTTTAGTCGTGTCTTTAAAAAGGTTACGGGTTTATCGCCTACTGAATTTCGTATGTATATGATATAACAAGCATCTGATGAAAATTAATTTTCGTCAGATGTTTTTTGCATAAAAAAACATAGCTTTTACTTTTTTGGACAACCTAAGTTAGAAAAAATAGTATGAGGTGATAGATATGAAAATCGAGAGGTCGTCCGAATGGGAAGATGGCTTCATCAATCGATTAAATCATCTTGAGAAATGGGATAACTGGACATTATATAAGATGAATTATGACATTGTGAAAATGAAATTGATTCCTGAATTTACAGGATTACAGGCAACGAAATATTTACCAAATTTGAAGCCACTGACACATCAATTAGAAGCTGCTAAAACAGTGATTGAACGCATGAATGGGAAAGCGATTCTAGGTGATGAGGTAGGACTTGGTAAAACAATTGAAGCAGGTTTGATTTTAAAGGAATATCTTATTCGGGGACTTGTCAAAAGGGCACTTATATTAGCACCAGCCTCTCTTATAAATCAATGGGTGGAAGAGCTAAATAGTAAGTTTCATATTCCAGCTATCGCCTATAAAAAAAATTGTCCAATAGAGCGCTACGATGTACTTATTATGAGTATGGATACGGCGAAGAAGAGTCCACACAGAGAGCGCATTTATGAGCAGGATTATGACATGATTATTATTGACGAGGCACATAAATTAAAAAATCATAAAACGCAAATATATGAATTTGTACAAAGCTTAAAGAAAAAGTTTTGTCTATTATTAACGGCTACTCCCATTCAAAACGATGTTTTTGAATTATATTATCTTATTTCATTATTAAAGCCTGGTCATCTTGGTAGCTATGAAACATTCCAATCGGCCTTCTCAGCTAGTAAGCATGATTTAGAGCATGATGATTATTTAAAAGAATTAGTGAATCAGGTGATGGTGAGAAATAGGAGGGAAGATACTGGCATTGAATGGACACAACGACAAGTTCAAATTGTGCCTATCCAATTTACGAAGGAAGAGCGGGAAGTATATGATTTGCTCGGAACGCTTCAAAATACTGGTTCGTTCACTAAAATTACGTTACAGAAAGAAATGTGCAGTAGCAAAGAGGCAACAGGGTTAACATTATCGAAAATGCTTGAGGACCACTCGGAGTCATCAAAAATTGAAGGCATTCTGGCAAAATTAATGGCTTTAGAAGTGAATACGAAGGCAGAAAAAACGCTAGAAATTATTGAGCAGGCACAGGGGAAAGTGATTATCTTTACAGAATATAGGGCTTCGCAGCTATATTTGCAGTGGTATTTACATTCTAAGGGAATCACAAGCGTACTATTTAACGGGAAATTTAATAAAAGTAAACGTGATTATATGAAGCATTTATTTAAAGAAAGAGCTCAGGTTCTTATTGCAACAGAGGCAGGTGGTGAGGGGATAAACCTGCAATTCTGTCATCATGTCATTAACTACGATTTACCATGGAATCCTATGAAATTAGAGCAACGTATTGGTCGAGTCCATCGTTTAGGTCAGGAGCATGATGTGCATATTTATAATCTTGCTATCGAAAATACGATTGAAGAAAATATCTTAGCATTATTGCATACGAAAATTGATGTTTTTGAAAAAGTAGTAGGGGATTTAGATGCCATTTTAACAAACTTTAAAGAATCCGTTTAGATGTAGGAGGAAAAGCTATGTATCCACAGCAAGTTCATAGTTATTTACGAGAGTTTTTTACCGAAAATGATTGCACTATTTTGAATGAGGATCGTCATTATCTTACTGTCCAATTAACAGTAGATATTGATAAAAAAATTATGAACAGACCTTTTTATTGGCAATATATTGAGGCGACAAATAGTGAGCCAAATCCTGCACAAATAACATTTATTACAAATCAAACAACATCTGCTGCGAACCTGTATGGCGAGGCTATTCATTTCGGTTCTCCAAGACTCAATCAAGTTTTTCAAGCAACAAGAGAGCTAGGAGCTTATGTGGAGATGTATGAGGAAGTTGATCCGACAATCGGGCAGGCTATCTTAACACCGTGGTTAGGCATAAATTATAAAATATCATATTGCTGTGATCGAACTAAGGAAATGCTCTACTCCTTCGGCATAAATCTCTTAACAGGGGTTATTAAGAAGAATTTTCAAGAAGTCCTCTGTAAAACAGCACTAGATACAGTTCCAGGAGATAATGTTTTTCATGTACAACACATTATTAAGCCGATTCGAGCATTACAAAGACTAAATGAAGCCATTGATGCAATCATAGAACAAGATGACCATTCATGGGCTTCAGAAGCACAAAAGAGGTGGCAGCGTGATCAGCGGGTATTAGATTATTTTTACGAGGATATTGATGACAAGCCAGAATGCTATGATATTGAAAAGAAAGCGTTAGAGGAACAATATGAGACAAAGATTAAAATAGAAATCATTAATGGTGGGTTATTTTATCTATATTGAGCAGGAGCTGTCTAAATAAAAGAGACAGCTCCTTGCTACTTTATTCTTCTTCCACCATGCTTTGGAGCTGTGCTAATTTATTATCCCAGAATAAATCAAAGTACTGCAACCAATCCTCTAGTTCCTTCAGCTTTTCAATATGCAATGTATAAATTTTTTCTCGTCCCTTTTTCTGGGAAGATACGAGCTCAGCTTGCTCTAAAATAGTTAAATGCTTAACGACAGCGGTACGACTGATCGCAAAATTTTCAGCAATTAGTGAGATTGGTTTATTACTTGAGGCAAGCAGCTGTAGGACATGACGTCTTGTCGGATCAGCGATAGCATGAAAGACATCATATTTTACTGCAGGCTGTGTCATTGTGATTCCACAGTTTCTTTTAATTTTTGAGTAACAATCATTGTCCAGCCGCCATCCATATTTTTACGAACAGCTTCAGTAGGTATATTAGCTCTTGGAATAATATGAGATGCCTCTTTCCAACCACCGTGTGTTAACGTAAATTCTGTTTGCTCACCAAGCTCTTTTAGCTCAAATGTAACAAACCAGCCATCTGTATCCCAAGCGAAACGTACAAAATGGGGAGCATTCACTTGCTCCACTTTACATGGTGAAGGACCAAATGGAGATTGGATTGTAAAATCATGTCCTTCAATTGGCTTAAAATCATTTGGCATTAGCCACTTAGATATCTTTTCAGCATTTGTAACTGACTCCCACACCTTTTCAATCGGTGCATTAAGTTTAATCACCTTCACAATATTTTCTAGCTTTTCTGTCATTTTCACATAACTCCTTTTCAAAAATATAACCATAAGGTGTTATGAATATATGACACCTTATGGTTATATGTCAATTGATTTAACTTCTTTCAGCAAATGTTTTTTGTATCGAAAGCATAGCGGCAGATACAGAAGTCTCCCACCTCTATAGGTGGTGAGATGAATACAAATTTAAGCTACTTTTCAGCGGGTGTCCAAACACCCGCTGAAATAGAGGAACTCAGGCTAAGATCTTCACATCCTGTGAAAACGCCTGAGTGACCAACATCGTGCTGCTGACGCTACGTTAGCACTACGCTTTCGCGCAAAAAACATCTGTTGGCCCAAAGCCTCTGGCGGATGTCACGGAATCGGAAAGGAGTTAATAAAGGATGTTAGCCTAAAAACATCGCATCCATGCGATAACGGTTAACTGACCTCTTCATGCAGGCCTAAGCACAAAGCCGATTCCGGACTCAATTATGCCGAGGCATAATATCCTTTTAATATGATTCACATCTTTTTCAAAATGGATTCTTCTATTTTAAATAGCACATGTCAATAATGTTCACGATTTTCAAAGCGCACCGTTGCTTGTGAAATTTTTCTCTATATAAATGACCTTTTCTATAATATTGTCCTTATGGTAGAATTATTTTTATAATTTTCAGACGAAAGAGGAGGGCTTGAAATGGTGAACATATCAGTCTTTTTGATAATGTGTATTTTATTAATTATCTTACCAGGTCCAGATACGGCAATTGCCACGAAAAATACACTTACCGTAAGTAGAAAGGGAGGCTTACAAACCTTACTTGGTTCCTGTTGCGGATTATTAATCCATACTTTTGCAGCGGTGATTGGATTGTCCGCCATTATTGTGAAGTCCGCCTATGTATTTTCCATTTTGAAGTATGTTGGTGCGGTGTATTTATGCTATTTAGGTGTCAAAACATTATGGACTTTACGTACAATCCGCACGCAATCTCCTGTAGCTCAAGATGAAACGCAAATCGATCATAAATACGCACAGCAATCTTGCTTTAAGCAAGGCTTTCTAACAAACGTTACTAATCCTAAGGTGGCCGTATTTTTCCTAACATTTTTACCTCAATTTGTAGATAGCACGAGTGGTACATTCATACCGTTTCTTATAATGGGGCTAATATACACTGCTTTAACAGGAATTTGGTTTGTATTCTATGTTTACTTGTTGGATAAAATTAGCGCATTTATGAAAAAGCCAACTACAAAGGCTGTCATAGAAGGACTAACTGGCATTATTTTAATTGGTTTTGGTATTAAACTAGCATTGGAAAAATCTCATTGAATATAAAGAAAAAGTAGGGTTGCTACAAAATATGTGATGCTAATCGACCTATTTAATATTTTAAAATCAAGTGAAGATTAATACCCTTGTCTTTCCAATATATTTGCATAGCCTGACCAAGCCATATCTCTTCCTCAGACGAAAGGGGCGAGGGGAAGAGTTGTGTATCATGCTCCAATTCAATATCTTCATCTTTTACATTTTCCACAAGCTCAATTGCACCTGGATATAACTCAAGAGATAGGTCAAAATACTGTTCCAATAGCGCCTGAACGTTCGGATTGGCTGGATCCTGACCATATGCTGCCTTCAACTGACTAAAAAGGTCAGCCATTTCCTAATTTAGCTTCTTATGCTTCTCCTCAGGGACTTTAAACATATTTTCAACCATTTCTTTTGGAAAATAATTAGAAGCCATTCTTTCTGTTCCTCTTCCTTATGCATATTGAATAAGCATCATAAAGATATTTGCGTTCATAGTGCCTTGCTCATCCATCATATATATGGCATGATCTAAGGTCCGAATGGCTTGGTGAAGATGTTCCTGTTTTTGAAGCATCTCTTGCTTTTGAAATTCAAGTGACTCTTTTAAATCCCATTCTTTTAAATGGATTAATGCATGAATTTTTTCCAATAGATAGCCTGAAAATTTCAAGGATACAACTTTTTGAAGCTGTATAATATTTCATCTGAGTAAAATCCTCTGCCAGTTGTAGAGATAAAGGATGGCTTTAATAAATCAATTTCATCGTAATAATGCAAAGTTCGAATGGTCATGCCTGTTTTTTTGGCAAACTCTCCAATTGAATATTGAGTGGACATTATTTTACCCTCTTACATGTTACCTATCTTCATTCAGTTGGTGTGTAAACACCTACTGAAATAGCGGAACTCAGTCTAAGAAACGCCACGTCCTGTGGCAACGACTGAGTGACCAACATCATGTTGGCCCAAAGCCTCCAGCGGATGTCACGGATTTTCAAAGGAATGAATTGTGCTCGCACAATTCAAAATCCGGACGTAATTACGCCAAGGCGAAATTGATTGTCAAAGCTAACGTAACGTGAGAAGCAACTATTTTTTAGGTTTTATAATATTGGTGAGCAGAAGGTGTTTAAGGCGCTCTTCTAATACTTTCTTTTTTTCTTGACGTTTTTTTCTAATCTGTATAGTTTTTGATATGATGAGTGCGCTGACAATTATCACAATAATCGTGACGCAAAAAATAAGCATATAATAAATTCCTTTTACTTTTTTCTGGGGATGCTGAAATTGTTAATTCCTACTCACATGGGGTAGCTCATGGCTAACGAAAATTCGATTACTAATAACAAAGGTTAAAAGCATTTTTAAGGAAATGACCTTCTTCATGCCATGTTGTTGAATGACTATTTTAGAAAATTGTAAATTCGCTATTTTGTTAGCTAATGTGTATTCCTCTGCATTTGTGATGGCTACTCCATCAGATCGACTGCCTAAAACAAAATTACCAGCAACAGAATGCTGTAAAACATTTGGATGCTTCGATTGATAGTGTACCTCTACGATGTTATCCTCATTATTCATAAATTGATGAGCTACTAAATAATTTTTCAGAGCCCCTTTTAAATCTATTGCAATAACGGTATCACCTAAGATTGTTCTAAAGTATACATTTACAATTTTGGAGCTGCCGATGAACGGCTTTACTTCAACAGAGATTTCTCCTGAAGGTATTACTGCCAGCTGTACAATTGCTTCACGAATTCCATCTGTTAATGTAATATCGGTTCTACCAAAGCCCATACTTTTGAAAAATAACCGATTGCCTACAATATATCCTACAGCAACATCACTGTTCTCAATTTGCAGCCATTTTGCTTCTAAGCCTAAAACGTCCTCACAATTTTGTAGTTCATAAATGTGGTGCTGAAAAGTTAGTCCAAAATTATGCATATTAACAATTCGATTTTCAAGCAATTGCTTTAACATCTGCTGCATCTCCAATCTTTGATAAATTATGACAAAAATCTTAATTCATTATAGGAAAGTTAACTCTCAAAAAACTCTCAACTTGTCAAATTCCTCGGTATAAAGTATTAGATTTATATAGAATTTCAGTCTGTTTAAATGTTTTGTAGTATCGATAGTATTAGTTATTTGAAGGGTGCAACATTGTAAATTACGCGAATATTAAGCGGTATTCTTCCTCCCTCACATTATAAAAAGGGTTTGTGGAATATGGAGAGAATTTATTATTAAAAAGGGGATACAGCAATCTTTTTATAATAAATTAGAATGAATAGGGAGCTTTCAATATGGAATTAAGAGATTTAAAAGCATTTATGGCGGTTGTTGAACATGGAAGTTTTACAAAGGCCGCAAGTGAATCCTTTGTTTCACAGCCTTCTTTAAGTAAAAGTATAAAAAAATTGGAGGAAACCCTGCGAGTAGAATTGTTAAACCGCTCTACACGCCATGTTGAATTAACTGACGCAGGAAGTATTGTCTATAAACAGGGGCAAAAAATAATGCGCTCGGTACTAGATTTACATATATTATTGGATGATTTATTGAACATTAAGACAGGTGAGATTAAATTAGGCATTCCACCACTGATAGGCACATTATTTTTCCCGGAAATCGCAAGAAAATTTCATTTGCAATATCCAAAGGTACATCTAGAACTTGTGGAACGTGGGGCTAAAATGATTGGTACACTCGTAGAAAATGGTGAAGTTGATATAGGAATCGTTGTATTGCCTACGGACGAAAGGAAATTTTCCGTCCAACCCTTTGTAGAAGATCAATTTTTTGTATTTATTAATGATTCTCATCCACTAGCACGGCAGGAGTATATTCAATTAGAGGATTTAAAAAATGAGACATTTATTATCTTCACGGAGGAATTTACACTACATGATTATGTGATTAATACCTGTAAGACTGTTGGATTTACACCAATCATCGGTTATAAAAGCTCACAATGGGATTTAATTGTAGAGCTTGTATCCTCAGATTTAGGTATCACACTTTTGCCCTATTCAATCGCAGATAAGCAAACAAATAAAAACGTAAAAATTATACCTTTAAAAGATTTTGATATGCCGTGGCGTTTAGGAGTTATTACAAAGAAGAATACATATCAATCTTTTGCATTGAAGCAATTACTAAATAGTATTAGTAGTGAAGAGACAAGTAAAAGATGATTTATGCATTTTAGGAATAAGTAATATTCTAATTAATTCCTTTACTTATAAAATGACATTAGGGTAGAATTTTTCTTAATAAACGAGCAATTTAAGGGGGTTTCGATTATGAGAAACGGGAAAGTGTTGAGTTCGTTTGAGGAAGCTGTGGCAGATATAAAAGATGGGGATACATTAGCAGTGGGAGGCTTCGGGCTATGTGGTATTCCTGAAAAATCTATTGCAGCTTTAGTGCAAAAGGGAATAAAGGACTTAACCGTTGTCAGTAATAACTGTGGTGTTGATAATTGGGGCTTGGGACTTTTACTGGCAAATAAACAAATAAACAAAATGATTGCATCCTATGTAGGTGAAAATAAAATTTTTGAACAGCAATTTTTAAGTGGTGAGCTAGAAGTAGAATTAACACCACAAGGAACATTAGCTGAACGTTTGAGAGCTGGCGGTGCTGGAATTCCTGGCTTTTACACGGCTGCTGGAGTGGGGACGCCAATTGCTGAAGGAAAAGAAGTAAAGGTTTTTGATGGCAAGGAATATATTTTAGAAAAAGGAATTACCGCTGATTTTGCACTTGTCAAAGCGTGGAAGGCAGACAAGCTAGGAAATTTGGTGTTTAGGAAAACATCCCGTAACTTTAATCCATTAGCTGCGATAGCAGGGAAAATTACGATAGCAGAGGTAGAGGAAATCGTTGAAGTAGGCGAATTAGATCCGGATCATATTCATACACCTGGTGTGTTTGTACAACGCGTTTTATTAGGGGAAAATTACGAGAAACGTATTGAGCGTTTGACGGTGAAAAAGGGGGAAGCTTAATGGCTGATACAAGACAAAAAATCGTCAATAGGGCTGTGCAAGAAATACAAAATGGGATGAATGTTAATTTAGGTATTGGTATGCCAACACTTGTTGCCAATGCTATTCCTGCCGATTATGATGTGCTTTTACAATCAGAAAACGGCTTGCTTGGAATTGGACCTTATCCAACGGAGGAAGCAGTTGATCCGGATTTAATAAATGCTGGAAAGGAAACGGTAACAGTTGTACCAGGTGCCTCTTTCTTTGATAGTGCGGAATCATTTGCGATGATTCGTGGAGGACATATTGATCTTGCTATTTTAGGTGGTATGGAAGTATCTGAGACAGGTGACCTTGCAAACTGGATGATTCCAGGGAAAATGGTCAAGGGCATGGGAGGCGCCATGGATCTTGTTGTCGGTGCGAAAAGAGTTATCGTAATAATGGAGCATGTTAATAAAAATGGAGAATCTAAAATTAAAAAGCAATGTGAGCTTCCGTTGACAGGTAAGGGTGTAGTGCATCGATTAATTACAGATCTCGCTGTTTTTGACTTTACAACGGATGGCATGCAGCTTATCGAATTAGCAGAGGGTGTCACTATCGAGGAAGTAAAGGAAAAAACAGCTGCTTCATTCAGCCTTGCATTATAATCAGCGTAACCAGCTCTCTTTTTGAGCTGGTTATACCGGGCTCGAAAAAAATCCGGACGCAATTACGCTGGGGCGTAATTGATTGTCAAGGAGTGGGTTTAGAAAAAATCGGCTCATTTTCGGGACATCGAGGCTACAATGGGATAATGATTGGTCTCCCGAATGCTGCTTATCATTTAGAATTTACAGAGCATATAGAGGGTAGTCCATGTCCAGCGCCAACCAAGGATAATCTACTTGTTCTCTATTTAACAAGTATTGAAACAATACAACAAATAGCGAATCGTTTAATGCAAATGGGATATCCAGAAGTAGAGCCAGAAAATCCATATTGGGCTGAGAAAGGAATCACAATTGAAGATCCCGATGGCTGGCGCCTAGTTTTGATGAATACAGAAGGAATCTAATTAAATTATTAATGGCACGAGCTTTTACATTCATTGTAGGCTCGTTTTTTTATGTAATGCTAAGAATACCTAGTATGGTATATAATACAATAAGACAATAATATGGAGGTTTCATTATGAAGCGAATAAAGACAACAGAAGAGTGGAGAGAAGTTTTACAGCTATCGAGGCATACACCCTGCCTAGTGTTAAAATACAGCATGACTTGCTTTAGTAGCATTTCCGCATTAAAAGAATTTAAAGCACTGGAAACTAGCTTTCCAAAGTATGTAGTCATTGTGCAAAAGGATAGAATGGTATCAAAAATGATCGAGCAGGAACTTGAGGTGAAGCATGAATCCCCCCAGCTTTTAATTTTGCAGGGAGGGAAGGGTGTATGGCAGGCAACCCATTATAAGATAAAGCAATTACTCCTGTCTAAAGCCATTAGTATGTATGTTAAATAAATAAAAAGATACCCTTCATTATACATAGCGGGGTATCTTTTTTGCGGAAAGCTATTTATTGCCCTAAGGCTTCATTTTGATGATAGTGAGAGGCAATCGATTCTAATTCTAGTTGGGAATAGTTCGCCCAGTTGACCTTTCTAAAATCTTCCTCGTTAAAATATATATTTAATACCTCAGTCATGTTTTCTGCACCGCCTGGTTCTGTTAATGGAGCAGACCAAATAATTGCTGGTGTTTTAACACTTTTTAATTTTGAAAGCTCAGCAAATATTTTCGCGGAGTCCTTTAACATTTGACTTTTTGAGCCCTGTTTTACATCTGCATCTTGAATGGATATTGTAACGATTCCCTTTGTATCTTCTACTGTAAATTTACTTTTGACAGTCGCACTCACTATATCTTCAATTGAAGTATTGCTATCAACCGCCGCTTCCTTCGCTTCCTTAGGCGCTGTATTTTTTCCACACGCTGATAATAATAGTGTAGCAAGTAAAAACAAATAAACTAACTTTTTCAATATCATGACCTCCCTTGTTACTACCATATATGTACAAAATGAAGGTGAATTATACAAGATGAAGGAAGGTTATCAATACTTTTTTCACTCTAAGTGGGAAGATAAAGCCTCTGACGGATGTCACGGATTTTGAAGAGGAGTTTTTCGTGCAGGCTCGAAAAAAATCCGGACGCAATTACGCTAGGGCGTAATTGACATGTTGTTGAAATACTATTATGTCAATGAAATCAAGGTGACAAATTAAAAAGTATAGCCCTTTTTCAAAACGAGGGGTTGATCTCCGTTCCGAC